>JAVJQK010000035.1 GCA_040218145.1 Sandaracinaceae bacterium
GGTCGGCCCTGCGCCGATGCTCTCGCCTCCCGCGCCGCGTCTAACCCGACGTGGACAAGAACCACGAAAACCTGGCGATGGGCATCGGCGCGGCGCCGGCCTCACTCCCCTCAAGCAGCGTGCGCGAGATCCGCCGTCTGAACCTCAGACACCGCGCCCGCTAACACTTGGCATCGGACAAGGGCTTCACGGATGCCAGCGTGGCGGAGACGCTGAGTGTGGGGACTTCGACCGTGTACCGGACGAAGCGCCGCTACGTGGAGGGTGGCCTCGAGCGTGCCTTGCACGACAAGCAGCGCCCGGGCGCTCGGCGGAAGCTCTCAGGAAAGGAGGAGGCGCTTCTCGTGGCGCTGGCCTGCTCGAACCCGCCCGAGGGACAGGCGTGCTGGACGATGGAGCTGCTGGCCGGCGAAGTCGTTCGATTCACCGAGCATGAGTCGCTTTCAGCGGACACGGTTCGACGCCGGCTCAAGGAGAACAAGCTCAAGCCCTGGCAGAAGCGGATGTGGTGCATCCCCAAGGTCGATGCCGAGTACGTCGCCCGGATGGAAGACGTACTCGAGCTCTACGCGGAGGACGCTCCCGAGACCGATCCGGTCGTCTGCTTCGACGAGACGCCCGTGCAGCTCATCGGCGAGACCCGAACGCCGATTCCTGCGCGGCCCGGGCAGACCAAGCGTGTCGACTACGAGTACCGGCGCAATGGCGTGGCCAACCTCTTCGTCTTCGTCAACGCCCATCGGCCATGGCGCGAGGTGAAGGTGACGGAGCAACGGACCCGCTACGACTTCGCACGCTGCATGCGGGACCTGGTGGACGTGCACTACCCGCACGCGCGGCGGATCCGGGTCGTCCTGGATAACCTGTCGACCCATCGCGAGGCGGCTCTCTACGAGACCTTCCCTGCTGACGAAGCACGCCGCATTCTGCGCCGGCTCGAGTTCCACTTCGTCCCAAAGCACGCGAGCTGGCTGAACATGGTCGAGATCGAGATCGGCGTGCTGTCGAAGCAGTGCCTCGCCCAGCGCATTCCCGGCATCCTCACCCTCGACCGCGAGACGCGCGCGTGGGTCGAACGCCGCAACGCCTCCGGGGCGAAGATCGACTGGCTCTTCGACGTCGATGCGGCTCGCCGCAAGCTCGGACGCGCCTACCCTGTGCCCACCGACGGCTGAATCGGTCAGAACCTCTGCGCTCGTGTACTAGCTTGTTGGAGGGTCTGAACGCAGACCCTCCCCCCATTGGGCGAAGCGCCAATGGGGGCCCCCTCCCAACTACGGCGCGTCGCGCGCTCCGCGCGCTCCCACGCCGACCCCAGCGGCGGGGCGCTGGGGCCCCCGCGGCTCGCGCTTTCGCTTCGCGAAAGCTGGCCGCCCGCTGCCGCGGGTTCTCCGCTCGGGGCTGCTCCGAGGAACTCGCGCGCTCGGTGGCTACGGCGAAATGCCGCGGGAGCTCCGGCGAGGGACGGCCTGGGCTTCGCGAGGGGCGAATGACGATATGACGAAGAGCGTCCCCGGGGCTCCACGGGGCCCCCTCCCAATTGCGCGGGAACTTCGCTTCGCTCGTTCCCGCGGTCCCGCGCTCCGCGCGTGAGCCGCGCGGCTCGCGCTTTCGCTTCGCGAAAGCTGGCCGCCCGCTGCCGCGGGTTCTCCCTCATGGCTGCTGCGAGAAGCTCGCCCGCACCTCTGGGTTCTCCGCTCGGGGCTGCTCCGAGGAACTCGCGCGCTCGGTGGCTACGGCGAAGTGCCGCGGGAGCTCCGGCAGGGTCGGGGCGCGGTTCGCGAGGGGCGAATGACGATATGACGAAGAGCGTCCCCGGGGGCTCTCCCCGGGGCTCATCGTCCGGTTCTTGCCTGGGGCTGCTGCGAGAAGCGCGCCCGCAGCTCCGGGTTCTCCGCTCGGGGCTGCTGCGAGGAACTCGCGCGCTCGGTGGCTTCGGCGAAGTGCCGCGGGAGCTCCGGCAGGGTCGGGGCGCGGTTCGCGAGGGGCGAATGACGATATGACGAAGAGCGTCCCCGGTCCTCGAGGGGCGGGGGCTGATCGAGGGCGGGGCTACTCCTCGTCGGCGTCGTCCGGGTCGTCCTCGAGATCGGGCGGGGGGACGGTGCCGCGCTTCTTGTCGTCTCGCCTGGACGACTTGTCCTTCTTGCCGCGCATCTTCGGGATCGAGGACTTCACGTCGGGGCGGACGCCGCCGGCTTCGTTGGGGATGAAGCGGATCTCGGTGCGGATCTCGAAAGACAGGCTGGTGAGGGCCTTCTGGAGCTCCTTCGAGAGGTCGGTCGCCTCGAGGAAGTCGCGGATCTCATGGGCGACGACGCGCACCATGCCGTTCTTGGTCTCGTCGACCTGCGAGAAGATGTAGCCGACGATCTCCTTGGGGAGCTTCACGTTCTCGCCGACGACGCCGCGGAGGGCCTCGCCGGGATCGCTGATGGTCTCGAAGCCCTTCTCGAGCCCGCGCTCGATGGCGCGCTTGAGGACCTGCGGCAGGATGCGCTCGAGGCGACGACGACGACGCTCGGCGGGATCGGCCTCCTCGACGGGGTCCTCGTCCAGGGCCTCCTCGGCCTCGGGGGGGGCGTCCTCGAGGGAATCGTCAGGCTCGTCGTGCTCGCTCACCGCGACCTCGTAATGCTCGCCCCATCCGTGGTCAAGCTTGCCAGGGCCGCCCTCGATCCACTATGCGCCCGGGACCCATGGGCAAGGTGCTCCTCGTCTCCAAGCCGCTCGCTCCGCCCTGGAACGACAGCAGCAAGAACCTCGCGCGCGACGTCGCGCTCGGGATGCGTCGGCACACGCCCCTCGCGCTGAGCGATGACGAGGGATCACTCTCGCTCCCGCGGGGCCGGGTCGAGCCGGTCTACCGCGGCGCGGGGCGCTTCTCGCCGGGCCTGACGGCGCAGCTCCGGGTCCTGCGCCGGCTCGCCGCCGGGCCCCGCGCCGATCTGTGGCACTTCTTCTTCGCCCCCAACCCGAAGAGCTCCCACGCGGGACGCGCGCTGTCGGCGCTGCGGCGCGTGCCCACCGTCCAGTCCGTGTGCAGCCGGCCGCGCGTGGTGACCCCAGGGCTCTTCTTCGCCGACCGCACCGTGGTGCTGTCGAGACACGCCGAGCGCGCGCTCCACGAGGCGGGCATCCCCGAGTCGCGGGTGACGCGCATCCCGCCCGCCGTGCCGTCGCTCGCTCCCCTCACGCCCGACGCGCGTCGGGCCGCGCGCGCGCACTTCGGTCTCGGTGACGCGCCGGTCGTGGTGTTCCCGGGCGACCTCGAGCTGGGCGACGGAGCGCAGCGCATGGTGGAGGCGGCCGGGCGCCTGCGCGCGGACGCGACCCTCGTGATGGCCTGCCGCGCGAAGACGCCGGGCGCGGCGTCGGCGGAGCGGCGCCTCAGAGGTCTCGCGCCCGAAGGCACCCGCTGGGTCGGAGAGACGGAGCGCATCCACGATCTGCTCGGCTGCGCGGACGTGGTGTGTCTCCCGAGCCTCGACCTCTACGGCAAGATGGACCTGCCGCTCGTCCTGCTCGAGGCGATGTGGCTGGCCCGTCCCGTGGTCGTGCTCGAGGGCTCGCCCGCGGAGGAGCTGGCCGAGGACGACGGCGCCTTCGCGTGTCCCCCTCACGCGCTCGCCGAGGCCCTCGACGGCCTGCTGGACGACGACGCGGCGCGGGCGCGGCGCGGGGCGAGCGCTCGACGCGTCGCGCAGGAGCGCTACGAACCGCGGGCGATGGTCGACGCCTACGAATCGCTCTACGACGAGCTGCTCCGATGACCGACGTGACCGAGCGCGCGCGTCGCTACTACGACGACTTCAGCGCGAGCTACGACGACGGCCGCGACCGCGGCTACCACGCGCTCATCGACGAGCTCGAGATCGGGATCGTCAAGCCGCTCGCGGCCGGGGCGCGCGTGCTCGAGGCGGGGTGCGGCACGGGGCTCATCCTCGATCACCTGACGCGCGTCGCGCGCGAGGCGGTCGGGGTCGATCTGTCCCCCGGCATGCTGTCCAAGGCGCGCGAGCGCGGCCTCCGCGTGGTGCAAGGATCGGTGACCGCCCTCCCGTTCGCCGACGAGAGCTTCGACCTGACCTGCAGCTTCAAGGTCCTCGCGCACGTGCCGGAGCTGGACCGGGCGCTCGAGGAGATGGCGCGGGTGACGCGGCCGGGCGGGCACGTGGTGATCGAGCTCTACAACCGCTGGAGCCTCCGCTATCTCGCCCGCCGCGCCGCGGGCGCGCGCACGATCGGCCGCGCTCACACCGAGGCCGACATCCCCACGCGCTGGCACTCTCCGCGCGAGGCGCTCGCCGCGCTGCCGGGCTCGCTGGAGGTGATCGACGTGCGCGGCGTACGGGTGGTCACCCCCGCCGCGGCCGTGCATCGGACGGCGCTCGCGCCGCTCGTCGCGGCGACCGAGAGGGCGCTCGTCGGCTCCCCGCTGCGATGGTTCGGGGGCTTCCTGGTGGTGGTCGCACGCCGCCGGTGATCCGGGGGCGGTCTTGCCACCGAAAAAACGCCCGGCTATACGGTCGAAGCATGGTTGGCCAACGCGACGAGCACGGCGTGGACGGCCTTCGACGACGCGTGGAACGCGCGCTCGACGAAGGACGAGGGCGCAAGGTCGTCGAGCCCCTGCTCGAGCGGCTGCTCGGGATGGCTCCCGAGGGCGACCCCGCGCAGGTCTTCGCGCACCGTCACCTGGCCGAGCTCCGGCTCGAGCGTGATCCGTGGCGGGCAGCGCTCCACCTCCGCAAGGTGATCACCGCGCACCCGAACGACGACGTCTCGCACTCGCTCATGGCGCTCGCGCAGGCGCTGCTCGGGAACTACCGCTCCGCCGTCGCGGGCTACCGACGCGCCCTGGCCATCACGCCGCACAACCCCTGGTACCACCACAACCTGGGTCACCTCCTCGACGTCGCGCTCGACGAGCCGCGCGCCGCCCTGCCCCACCTCCAGCTCGCGCTCGATCACGCCGACCCGCCGGAGCACGAGATCACCGCGAGCGCGGCCCACTGCCTCGCGCGCTGCGACCGCCTCGAGGACGCGCGCCTGCTCGCCGAGGAGGCCGCCGCCGCGGCGCCGGAGAGCGAAGACCACGCGTCGCTCCTCGACTGGATCGAGCGCGGCGCCCCGGCCGACGAGCCGTCGCAGACCCTCCCGGGCGCGAAGCGGGGCGGGCAGCCCGCGCCGCGCGATCCGTCCGCGAAGCGACCCACCTTCGAGCGCGTCGAGCGCGGCTCCCGCACCGCCGACGCCATCGTCGAGGTGCTGCTCGAGCGTCACATGCAGGACGACGGCTTCAGCGCGACCCAGCGCGAGCGCGCGCGCGCCATGTGGGCCGACTACCGCGACGAGCGCGAGCCCCGGGTGAAGAAGCCCGAGATCTGCGCCGCCGCCGTGCACTACGCGATCGCGATCATCACGGGCGTCGGCGGCGCGACCCAGGCGTCGATCGCGCGCCGCTACGGCGTGGCACCGAAGAGCGTCTCGACCCGGTACGGCGACATCCGGCAGACGCTCGCGCTCACGCCGGACGACCCGCGCTACGGCGCCTGACGCGTCTCAAGAGAGGTCGTGAGACGCGCGGTTGAGCGCGCTCATCACCTGCTGCGACGCGGAGCGGATGGCCGCCGGCGCGTTGGTGCCGAACCGGTCCGGGTGTACGGCGCGCGCGAGCTTGCGGAGGGCTTTGCGCGCGTCGCCCTGCTGCGCGCCCGGGGCGAGCTCCAACAGCTCCGCCGCGCGAGCCGCGCGTTTGAGCTGCCGGGTCTTGCGCAGCAGCATCGCGTAGCCCTCGCGTGGCTCCGGAGAGCCGCACGCGTCGATCATGCGCAGCGCGTAGAGCGTGCGCTGCGCGCGGGCCGAGCCCTGGCTCGCCGCGACCAGCACGTCCACGCTCGCGCCCGACTCGAGCAGCGGCAACATCGCCTGCTCGTCCGGCCACAGGACCGCGTCCGCCAGCAGCTCCTTGCCGAGCGGCGTCAGGACCAGGATGCCGTCGCCCAGGCGCCGACGCGCCGACAGGAGCGGTTGCGATGCCACCCGGTCGCGGAGCGCGCCCACGATGAGCTCCGCCGTCGTCGGCGGCTCCACGAGCTGCGGCACCCCGACGTCGAGCGAGCCCGGCCGCAGGCGCAGCTCCGGCGGGTCGACCGCGAAGAGCCTGGCGATGCGACGCTGCAGCTGCTTGCGGAGCGCGAGGCTGAGCGCCGCGTCGCTCGTCGCCCCCACCCGTACGGCCCAGCCGCCGACCGCCTCCCCCGGAGCCGGCTGGCCATGGCTGGCCGCCGCCTCTTCGTCCCAGTCGCCCATCCTTCGCAGGGCGTCTCCGAGAGAGTCTCCGTCCTCGGGCTCCACCTTCATCGCGACCACGCGGCCTTTGTTCACGCCGACGCGCGCGGTCACCTCTCTGCTCTGCACCGTCAAGACCCCGCTCCGACCCGCGCGGGCCAACACCAAGAGGCCTCGAGCGAGCGCGGCACCACCGGGGAGAGAGTCCATGACGCCTCCTCGGATACAGGGCGCGGATCGAGAGGGGCAACTTTTCGACGGTCCGCTATGCTCCGCCGCGATGACCGCCGCGGCCGCGACGATCGGCAAAGTGTATCTGCTCGGGGCGGGCCCCGGTGATCCCGAGCTCATCACCGCGCGCGCGCTCCGTCGGCTCGGCGAAGCCGACGTCGTGCTCTACGACGCGCTCGTCCACCCCGACCTGCTCGCCCGCGCCCGCGCCGACGCGGAGGTCGTCTTCGTCGGCAAGCGCGCCGGCCGCCCCTCCGAGCGACAGCAGCGCATCGACGAGCGCATGGTCGAGGCCGCCAAGGCCGGCAAGACCGTCGCGCGGCTCAAGGGCGGCGACCCCTACCTCTTCGGCCGCGGCTCCGAAGAGGCGGAGACGCTCGCGCGCGAGGGCATCCCCTTCGAGGTCGTGCCCGGCGTGCCTTCGCCCATGGCGGCCACCGCCTACGGCGGGCTCTCGCTGACTCACCGCACCCACTCCAGCTCCGTCGCGTACGTGACCGCGACCGAGTCGCAGGACAAGGACCGGAGCAGCCACGACTGGGCGAAGCTCGCGACGGGCCCCGAGACGCTCGTGATCTTCATGGGGATGCGCAAGCTTCCTTCTCTGATGCAGATCCTCGTCGAGAACGGCCGCGCGCCCGGGACGCCGGCCGCGGTCATCCAGTGGGCGTCGCTGCCGAAGCAGCGCACGGTGGTCGGCACCGTCGCGGACATCGCCGAGAAGGCGCGCGAGGCGGGGCTCGGGCTCCCCGCGCTCACCATCGTCGGCGACGTCGTGGAGCTGCGGGGCACGCTCCGCTGGTACGACACGCTCCCGCTCTTCGGGCAGCGCGTGCTCGTGACGCGCCCCGCGCACCAGAACGACGAGATGGCGCGCATGCTCCGCGACGAGGGGGCCGAGCCCGTCGCGGTGCCGGCCATCCGCATCCTGCCGCCCGCCGATCCCGCGCCGCTCGAGGAGGCGGTGCGCGCGCTGGCGCGCTATCGCTGGGTGGTGCTCACGAGCGCCAACGGGGTGCGCGCGCTCTTCGAGGAGATCGCGCGTCAGGGCCGGGACGCCCGCGCCCTCGGCGGGGCGAAGGTCTGCGCGATCGGGCCCGCCACCGCGGAGGCGTGCGCGGGCTTCGGGGTCCGCCCCGACGTGATCCCCGACGAGTTCCGCGGCGAAGGCGCGGCGCAGGCGGTGCTCGACGCCGAGCCCGACATCGCCACCGCGCGCGTGCTCCTGCCGCGGGCCGAGGTGGCGCGCGAGGCGCTGCCCGAGCTGCTGCGCGAGGCCGGCGCGAGTGTCGACGTGGTGCCCGCCTATCGCACCGAGGGCGCCTCGGAGGCGGACGCGGCGCGCATCCGCGATCTGGTGCACAACCGAAAGGTCGACGTGGTCACTTTCACCTCCCCCTCCACCGTCCGCGAGGTGGCCCACGCGCTCGGCGAGCACGCCGACGCCATCGGCGAGGGCTTCACGGTGGCGTGCATCGGACCCATCACGCGCGACGCGGCGGAGGCCCGCGGCTGGCCCGTGCACGTGACCCCGGACGACTACACCGCGCGCGGCCTCGTCGACGCCCTGCGCGCCCACGCGGTGTCCGGGGCCGTCGAGAGGGAGCCCTCATGATCGGCCGACGCGGAGAGCGCGCGATCCGAGCGCTGGCGCTCCTGACGCTCTCGCTCGCCGCCTGCGGCCTGCCGACCGGCGACACCTTCGTGTACGAAGCCGACGCGCCCGAGCTCGCCAACGCGAGCGTGGTGGAGGGGAAGTGGCAGAGCGCGCCGCCCTTCGGCGCCGACTGGCTGCCCTACCCTCCGCGCGCGACCCTGGAGGTGGCGCACGGGCTCGGCCGCACGCCCGTGAACCTCGACGTCTGGCTGTCGTTCGAGGAGTCCGGCGCGGAGCCCGCGAAGGCGGCCGGGGATCTCGCGCGCTGGATCGACGCCGACGACGCCACGGTCACGGTGCGCAACGAGACCAGCGCGATGTTCTTCGCGCGTATCATCGTCGAATGAACCGCCTGAATGACTGAGGTGAGCGATCCCGAGCCCTACCGGCGGCTGCCGCTCGACGTCCCCGGTGAGCTCAGCGTGGCGCGGCTGCGGCTGGTCGGCGCCATCGTCTGCGCCATCGCGGTGGTCCTGCTCGCGCTCGGCGATCCGCCGCTCCTGGCCTGGGTGTGTGTGCTCGGCGGCGCGGCCGCGTCCCTCGGGTGGACGGTGATGTACGCGCGGACCCGGAAGAAGACGAAGCGCGCCGACGATCACTTCGTGGCGCTCGCGCGCGAAGGCGTCACGCTTGCTGGCGAGAGAGGGGCTGGCGAGAGCGGGGCCGGCGAGCGCAGCGTCCCCTGGACACGGGTCGAGACCATCGAAGTGGACGAAGAGCGCCTGGTCGTCAGGGTGGCGATCGAAGACGAGGACGATCTGGTGATCGAGCCCCAATACGGCGGCCTCGGGGCGTACGATCTGGCCGAAGCGCTGGAGCGCGCGCGGCGCGCGTCGAGGGAAGCCACATAAACCGGCTTCCAACCCAATCGGGCAGGTGCAGACGGCCCGCGACCTACCTACAATTGCGGCGCCTACCCCGGACACGGGGCGGAGCCCCCCGGACGACCTCACGAGCAAGATGGCGGAGAAGTGGAACGACGACGACGGCGTCATCACCGAGACCAAGCGGGAGACGCACGTCAAGAAGCCCCGGATGTACCGGGTGCTGGTGCACAACGACGACTACACGACGAGGGAGTTCGTCGTGGAGGTGCTGCAGGTGGTCTTCCATCATTCGGAGACGGCAGCGGTGCGCATCATGCTCCACGTGCACTACAACGGAGTGGGCGTGGCCGGCATCTTCACCCGCGAGGTCGCCGAGACGAAGGTCGAGAAGGTCGAGCACATGGCGCGCGAGCGCGAATACCCACTCCGGCTGACGATGGAGCCGGAGGACGACGAGGAAGAGTCATGAGAGGCGCACCCCACCCCCGGAGCCAGACATGTCTTCTCCGATGATCGCGCGTGAGCTGCAGGCCACGCTGCGCAAGGCCTACGACGAGGCGCAGCGCATGCGCCACGAGTACGTGACGCTCGAGCACCTCCTGCTCGCGCTGCTCGACGACCCCAAGGCGTCCAAGGCGCTCGACGCCTGCGGCGCGAACCGGGGCCGGCTCCGGAAGAAGCTGTACTCGTTCTTCGACGACCAGCCGAAGCTGCCCGAGGACGTGGACGCCGAGCCGCACCAGACCCTCGCGGTCGAGCGCGTGCTGCAGCGCGCGGCGATCCACGCGATCAGCTCGGAGATGAAGGTCATCGACGGCGCGAACGTCCTCGTGCAGCTCTTCTACGAGCGTGAGTCGCAGGCCGTGTATCTCCTCGACCAGGAGGGCGTGCAGCAGTTCGATCTCAAGCGCTACGTGAGCCACGGCCTCCCCGCCGACGGCTCTCCCGAGGGCGACTTCGGCCCGATGGACGACGACGACGAGGACGGCGGGCGCCGCGTCGACCCGCTCGAGGCGTACTGCGTCGACCTGATGAACGAGGCCGAAGAGGGGCACATCGACCCGCTCATCGGCCGCGCGCAGGAGCTCGAGCGCACCATCCAGGTGCTCTGCCGCCGCCGCAAGAACAACCCCGTCTACGTGGGCGAGCCCGGCGTGGGCAAGACGGCCATCGCCGAGGGCCTCGCGCTCCACATCCACGAGGGGCGCGTCCCCAAGGTGCTCCACGACGCGAAGATCTACTCGCTCGACATGGGCGCGCTGCTCGCAGGCACGAAGTACCGCGGTCAGTTCGAGGAGCGCCTCAAGGGCGTGATCAAGCGCCTGCAGGAGATCGACGGCGCGGTCCTCTTCATCGACGAGATCCACACCATCGTCGGGGCCGGCGCCACCACCGGCAGCTCGATGGACGCGTCGAACATCCTCAAGCCGGCGCTCGCGAGCGGCAAGCTCCGTTGCATCGGATCGACGACCTTCGAGGAGTACAAGGGCGCGTTCGATCGCGACCGCGCGCTCGCGCGGCGCTTCCAGAAGATCGACGTGGTCGAGCCCTCGGTACCCGACACCATCGAGATCCTCAAGGGGCTCCAGAGCCGCTACGAGGAGCACCACGGCGTGACCTACTCGCCCGAGGCCATCGAGGCGTCGGCGAAGCTCGCGGCCAAGCACATCACCGAGCGCTTCCTGCCGGACAAGGCCATCGACGTCATCGACGAGGCCGGCGCGCAGGATCGGATGCGCGACGAGCCGACCGGCAAGGTCGGCGTGGCCGACGTCGAGCGCGTGGTCAGCAAGATGGCGCGCGTCCCGGAGAAGACGGTCAGCGCGCGCGAGCAGGACAAGCTCAAGGATCTCGAGCCCGAGCTCAAGACGCACATCTTCGGCCAGGACGACGCGGTCAAGAGCATCGCCGACGCGATCAAGCTCGCCCGCGCCGGGCTCCGCGCCGGGGACAAGCCCATCGGCAACTTCCTCTTCAGCGGCCCCACGGGCGTCGGCAAGACGGAGCTCGCCCGGCAGCTGGCCAAGGTGCTCGGGGTGGAGCTGATCCGCTTCGACATGAGCGAGTACCAGGAGCGGCACACCGTCTCCCGGCTCATCGGCGCCCCGCCCGGCTACGTCGGCTTCGACCAGGGCGGCCTGCTCACCGACGCGGTGCGCAAGAACCCGTACTGTGTCCTCCTGCTCGACGAGATCGAGAAGGCGCACCCGGACCTCTTCAACGTGCTGCTCCAGGTGATGGACAGCGCGGCGCTGACCGACAACAACGGGCGCAAGAGCGACTTCCGCAACGTGGTGCTCATCATGACCACCAACGCCGGCGCGCGAGAGATGAACGTTCGCGCGGTCGGGTTCGGTCAGGAGCACTCGCAGGCGGACCCGACGCGGGCCAAGAAGGCGCTCGAGAAGACCTTCGCGCCCGAGTTCCGGAACCGCCTCGACGCGACCGTCTTCTTCAGCGGGCTGAGCGAGGAGGTCATCCTCAAGGTCGTCGACAAGGAGGTCCGCCTCCTGCAGGAGCAGCTCGACGAGCGCGAGGTCTTCATCGAGCTGACCCCCGACGCCCGCGCCTGGCTCGCCGAGAAGGGCTACGACCCGGCCTTCGGCGCGCGGCCCATGGGCCGGACGGTGGAGGCGCACCTCAAGAAGCCCCTCGCCGAGGCCATCCTCTTCGGGGATCTCAAGGACGGCGGGCGCGTGCGCTTCGACGTGGCCGATGACGAAGAGAGCCTGGTGTGGGAGAAGGTCTCGGCGGATTGACCTCGCGCCGCTGACCTCGCGCGGCGCGAGTCGCGGCGGGGCTCGCCGCGCGCACCCGAGATGCCCGTTTACCTCCTCACCGACGAGCTCCTCTTTCCGCCTCCGGAGGGCGCCTCCCCGGAGGGTGTGGTGGCCATCGGCGGCGACTTCGCGCCCGAGCGCCTCTTGCTCGCCTACGGCCAGGGGATCTTCCCGTGGCCGACCGAGGGCTTCCCGCTGCTCTGGTTCTCTCCCGATCCGCGCTTCGTGCTGCGGCCCACGGAGACCCGGATCAACCGCACCCTCCGCAAGCAGCTCGCGCGCAGCCCGTACCGGATCACCGCCGACACCGCCTTCGACGAGGTGATCCGCGCGTGCGCCGACGTCCCGCGCCCCGGCCAGTCCGGGACATGGATCACCGACGACCTCATCGACGGCTACGACGAGCTTCACGCGCGCGGCTTCGCGCACAGCGTGGAGGCGTGGGAGGACGACACGCTGGTGGGCGGCGTCTACGGGGTCTCGCTGGGCGGCGTCTTCTTCGGCGAGTCGATGTTCGCGGCGAGCCCGGACGCCTCGAAGATCGCCTTCGTCACGCTGATGGGGAACCTCGCGGAGTGGGACTTCGATCTGGTGGACTGCCAGGTCCACACCGACCACCTCGAGCGCTTCGGGGCCTGCCGCGTGAAGCGCGCGTCCTTCCTCGCCCGCCTGCACGAGAGCCTGGAGAAGCCCACCCGGCGCGGCCCGTGGCGTCTGCCGCTCGGCCCGGCGGAGGCCCTCGAGCGCTTACAGCGCTCTTAAGCGAGCGCGCGGCGCCTCGATCCGGTGAGGTGGCTCACGAGCAGCGTCACACGCGCACCGAAGAGCCCGTGGACCTCGCTATTGTCGAGCCCGGAGGTCGCTTCGTGTCACGACATCATGCCGCTGTTCGTCTCGTGTCTCTCGCCCTGCTGACCGGCGGTTCGCTGGTCGGCTGCGAGGTAGGAACCCCGACCCGACCCGACGGCGGCGACGGCCGCGTCGACGGCGGGCCCACCGTCCGCTGCGAGAGCACGACCGACACGGACGGCGACGGCATCTTCGACGAGTTCGAGACCACCCAGGACTGGGACGGCGACGGAACGCCCAACTACATGGACGAAGACTCCGACAACGACGGCTACCTCGACTCGGAGGAGCACGGCACCGACGACGGCTGCGCGGCCGTCGATCTCGACGGGGACGGCATCCCCGACTACCTCGATCTCGACTCCGACGGCGACGGGCTGAGCGACGAGGAGGAGCGGACCCGCTACTTCACCGACCCGCGCAACGAGGACACCGACGGCGACGGCTTCATCGATCTCGCGGAGGTCGCCACCGGGCACGACCCGTCGGACGCCGACGACCGGATCCCCGACGAGACCTTCTTCGTGGTGCTCCCGTACGACGGCGAGGCGCAGGAGCGTGAGCTGGTCTTCGGCACCACGCTCCGCAAGGCGGACGTCTTCTTCATGATGGACCGCACCGGCTCGATGGACGAGGAGGCGCGCAACCTCGAGAGCGGGCTCAGCACCATCGTCTCGTCGCTCACGACCACCCTCACCGACGTCGGGGTCGGCTTCGGGGCGTTCGCCGGCTTCGGCGGCCGGGGCAGCGGCGGGTGCATGACCATCTTCGGCATGACCATCTGCAACGACGGCCCGGAGGGCGACATGCCGTTCGAGCTGGTCCAGACGATCACCACCGTCCTGCCCACCATGCAGACCGCGGTGGGGCGTCTCGGCGACATCAGCTACGGCGGGGCCAACTGGGCCTCGAGCACGGAGGCGATGTACCAGGCGGCGACCGGCGAGGGCTTCCAGCCGTGGCTGGGTCCGCAGAACTGCACGCCCGTGCCCGACGAGACGGGGCGCCGCTACGGCTACCCCTGCTTCCGGCCGGGCGCGCTCCCGATCATGGTCGTGCTGACCGACACCGGCAGCAAGAACGGGCCGGGCGCGAGCACCAACTACAACGCGTCGGACTTCACGATGAGCCCGCGCGGCCCGCACACCTACGAGGAGACGCGGTCGTCGCTCAACGGCATCGGCGCCCGGGTGATCGGCATCATCAGCGGCATGGAGGCGGGCGATCCCGTCTCGCAGTTCACCACCTGGGCGAACGACACCGGCACGGTGGACGCGAGCGGCGCGCCCATCCTCTTCTCCATCGCGTCCAACGGCAGCGGGCTCGACGCGCGCATCGTCGAGGCCATCCGCACGCTCGCGGAGGAGACCCCGCAGGACATCAGCGGCGCGGCGCGAGACGGCGAGGACCGCCCCGACAGCATCGGCCCCGTGGACGCGACGCTCTTCATCAAGGCGATCACGCCGGTCTCGCTCTTCGACGGCGCGCCGATCGCCTGCCCCGCGGCGGGTCGCTGCGACGACCGGCTCTTCTACGGCGTCACGCCCGGCAACACGGTCACCTTCAACGTCCGGTTCCGAAACGACTTCCAGGAGCCGCGCAGCTTCGCGCAGGTCTTCCTCGCGGAGATCGTGGTCCTCGGCAACGGCGTCGCGGAGCTCGACACGCGCGAGGTCGTCATCGTCGTCCCGGCCGGCAGCACGCCGATCCTCATCTAGAACGGACGGTCTCTCAATCCAGCGAGGCCTCGGCCCACTCCTCGGTCACGTCGCCCTCCCGGGACACGCCGAGCGCGACCTCCCGGAAGTGGAGGAAGACGCTCTGCGTGATGCTCAGGATGGGCACGGCGAGGAGCGCGCCGAGGATGCCGAAGAGGTGCTCGCCCGCGAGGAGCGCGAAGACCACGAGGACGGGGTGCACCTTCGCGGCGTCGCCCATGATCTTCGGGTTGAGCAGGTTCGCCTCGAGCTGGTGGATGCCGATGATCCACGCGAGCACGAAGAACGCGGTGCCCAGCCCGTCCTGTAGGCCGACGATGACGGCCGGCACCGAGCTGATGATGGCGCCGAAGATCGGGATGATGCTCAGCACGGTCGCGATCAAGGTCAGGATGGGCCAGTAGCTGAGGTCCGCGAGCCAGAAGCCCACGCCGCTCAGCAGCCCGTTCACGAGCGCGATCAGGAGCTGCCCCCGCACCACTCCGGCGAGGCCCTTGTCGATGCGGGCCACCAGCTCGTCGAAGCGGGCGCGCTTGCTGGGCCGCGCGAGGGAGCGGAAGAAGCCGAAGATCTTGTCGCTGGTGATCAGCATGTAGGCGCTGAGCATCAGCATGATGAAGAAGCTGAAGACGCCGCCGATGAGCTTGGCGACGAAGGTCTGCACGCCACGGATCGCGGTGCCCGCGTACGCCTCGGTGTCGGTGAAGAAGGCGCGGATCGACTGGGAGACGGCCGCGATCAGGTCGCGGCGCTCGTGCTCCCGACGCGACTCGGCCGCGCTGATCCGGTAGCCGCCCTCGCCCACCGGCTCGATCTCGATCCCGTGCGCCGGCAGGTGCACCTCGTAGCCGCCCTCGACGTGCGGGGTGACCCGGATGGCGTCGACCTCGGCCTCCTCGGCGGGGCGCGGCTCGGGCTCGGCGTCGGGCACGGGCTCGACCTGCTCGGGCGCATAGAGCGCCGTCGCCGAGCGGAGCTCGTCCTCGAGGCGAGGGAGCCAGTCGTCCCGGAAGGTCCGCAGGGCGCGAGGCGCTTCGCGGGCGAGGCGCTGGACCTCCACCGCGAGCCGCGGAACCCCGAAGGCCACGCCAGCCGAGAGGCCGCCCAGGAGCGAGAGGTAGATGACCACGACCGCGACCCAGCGCGGCAGCCGGCGACCGCCCAGGCTCAGCTTCTGGAGCCCCTCGACGAGCGGCGCGAAGACGAAGGCGACGATGAGCGCCAGCGCGAAGGGCGCGAGGACCTCGCGGAAGAGCAGGAGCGCGCCGAGCAGCAGGCCGCCGGTCACGGCGAAGAACACGAGCCTTCGCCTGCGCGACCCCGGCGGGCCGAACGACGGCATTCTCGAAAGCCTGTCTCCTTGGGTCGGCACGGGGGCTCGGCTCCGTCTACCAGACGGTCCGCGCGGCCCCGAACTTTCCGACGGCGGGACGGAAAGAAGACAGGGCCGACCCCCTCTCGGGAGCCGGCCCTGTCGACGCGTCAGCGCGGGAGGATCACTCCTCTTCGTCGCTCGCGTCGGCCTCCTCGGAGGCCTCCTCGGCGGCCGGTGCCTCGGACGCGCTGACGGAGAGACCGCCGAGCTTGTCCTTGAGCACGTCGCCGAGGGTCGCGCCGCCGCCGCCGCTCGGACCCACCTTGCGGGCCGGAGCGCCGTCGCGGTTGGCGCCGCGGTTCTCGTCGAACTTCATCGCCTCGAGGTTCTCGAGCTCCGCCTTCTTGAGGCTGAGGGTGATGCGACGGTCCGACGGGTTCACGTCCACGATCTCCGCCTTGACGATCTGGCCTTCCTTCACGATCTGGCGGGGGTCGTCGATGCGGTCGTAGCTGAGCTCGCTCAGGGGCACGAGGCCCTCGATGCCGCGCTCGAGCTCCGCGAACACCCCGAACTCCGCGATGGAGACCACGCGAACCTCGAGGATGGTGCCCGCCGGGTAGTCCGCCGGGATCCGCGTCCACGGATCCTCGTAGAGCTGCTTGATGCCGAGGCTGACCTTCTTCTCGTCATGGTTGATCGAGAGGATGATGGCCTCGACCTCGTCGCCCTTGCGGTAGACGTCGGACGGGTTGTTGATGCGCTGGGTCCAGCTGAGGTCCGACTTGTGGACCATGCCGTCGACACCCTCTTCGATGCCCACGAACACGCCGTAGTCGGTCACGCTGCGGACCTTGCCCCGGATGATGTCGCCCGGGTTGTACTTGCGGGTGAACGTCTCCCACGGATCGGGCTCGAGCTGCTTGAGGCCGAGGCTGATGCGCTTGTTGACGATGTCGACGTCGAGGATGACCGTCTCGACCTCCTGGCCGATCTCCAGGAGCTTCGACGGGTGCTTCGGCTTGCGCCAGCTCATCTCCGAGACGTGGATGAGGCCCTCGATGCCCGGCTCCAGCTCCACGAAGGCGCCGTAGTCCGTGAGCGAGACGACCTTGCCGCTGACCTTCGCGCCCACCGGGTAACGGTCGGCCGCGTTGTTCCACGGGTCTTCGACGGTCTGCTTGAGGCCGAGCGACACGCGCTCGGTCTCGGCGTTGTACTTGAGCACCTTGACGGTGACCTCGTCGCCGACGTTGAAGACCTCGGACGGGTGGTTGACCCGGCCCCAGGACATGTCGGTGATGTGGAGGAGCCCGTCGATGCCGCCCAGGTCCACGAACGCACCGTACTCGGTGATGTTCTTGATGACGCCGGTGACGACCATGCCCTCTTCGAGGTTCTGGAGCGTGCGCGCCTTGAGCTCGTCGCGCTCCTTCTCCAGGAGCACGCGACGCGACAACACGATGTTCCCGCGCTTCTTGTTGAACTTGATGACCTTGAACTCGTACGTCTGCCCGATGAGCTTATCGAGGTTGCGCACGGGTCGAAGGTCGACCTGGGAGCCGGGGAGGAACGCCTTGACGCCACCCTTGATGGTGACGCTGAGGCCGCCCTTCACGCGGGCGGTGATGGTGCCCTCGATCAGCTCGTCGCGCTCACACGCGGCGCTGATCTCGTCCCAGACCTTGAGCTTGTCGGCCTTCTCCTTCGAGAGGAGCACGAGACCGTCGTCGGTCTCCTTGGCCTCGATGAGCACGTCGACGCGGTCACCCGCGGTCACGCTCTGCTCACCATTGGGATCCGAGAACTCGCTCAGCGAGATGATCCCCTCGGACTTGTAACCGATGTCGACGACAACGGAGTCCTTCGCGATCGAGATGACCGTCCCGGATACGATGTCTCCTTCACGGAGCTCATCCGCGCGGGCGACCGAGGCTTCGAACAGGCTGGCGAAGCTCTCTCCGCCGCCGGAAGCGCTGGTCTGCGTCTCTGGTGCCATGAGAATACTGTGTTTTCCTCTCCGATTCGGCGAGAGGGGGGTTGGGGGTCGAAAGGTGATGTCCAGCCGCTGGCTCTCGCGTCGAATCGCGCAGCTTCGCGAGGGTACCGGGCCACCGACTCGTCGGCGGCACCTGCGTCTGGGGTGAAAGGCTCGGGCTAAGAAAGACGAAACCCCGGAAATGGACCCCGGGGGGCGAAAGGGGTAGCAGCGCGCTCCGACCGTGTCAACGAGCGCCAGGTCGGGGCAGCCGCTCCCTCACGAGGGCCTCGAGCTTCGCCAGCACGCCGTCGAGGTCGAGCCCCGAGCTGTCGAGCCGCACGGCGTCGTCGGCCGGCTTCAGCGGCGCGACCGCGCGCGTCGAGTCGCGCTGGTCCCGGGTCTCCATCTCGCGGCGCACCTCGTCGAGGTCCGCGTCGCCGTCCCGACCCTTGAGCTCGTCGTATCGACGCCGCGCGCGCGCCTCGACCGACGCGGTGAGGAAGACCTTCACGTCCGCGTCCGGGAACACCACGGTGCCGATGTCGCGCCCCTCGAGCACCACGTCGCCCTGACGCCCCATCCGGCGCTGCACCTCGAGCAGCGCGGCGCGGACCGGCGGGTGGGCCGAGACCTGGCTCGCGCCCTGCGAGATCTCGGGCGCGCGGATGTCGTCGCTCCGGTCCACGCCGTCGATCAGGAGCGGCGGGCGGCCGCCCGTGACGGGCCCGAAGCGCAGCTCGAGGGAGCTGGCGAGCGCGCCGAGGGCCTCGCCGTCCTCCCACGAGACGCCCTGCTCTCGCGCCGCGAGCGCCACGGCGCGGTAGAGCGCCCCCGTGTCGATGAGGGTGTAGCCGAGCCGCTCCGCGAGCCGCAGCGCGGCGCTGCTCTTGCCGGCCCCCGCCGGGCCGTCGATGGCGACGATGGTCACTCGCTCTCCTCGACCGTGATGTCGGCCCCGAGCGACGACATCAAAGAGGCGAAGCCCGGAAAGCTGGTGTCGACGCAGGCCACGTCGTGCACGACGGTCTCTCCCTCGCAGGCCATGCCGAGCACGGCGGCCATCATGGCGATGCGGTGATCGCCGCCGCTGTCGACCTCGGCCGCGTGTGGCTTCGCGCCGCCGTGCACGTGCATCCCGTCGTCGAGCTCCGTGCAGTCGAGCCCGAACGCCCTCAGCACCCCGGCGCTCGTCGCGAGCCGGTCGCTCTCCTTCACCCGCAGCTCGTGCGCGTCCCGCACGTCGCTCCGCCCGTTGGCCGCCGAGGCGACCGCGCAGAACGCCGGCACCTCGTCGATCATGCGGGTCAGCAGCTCGCCGCCCGTCATCGCCGGACCGAGCGGCCCGTGCGTGACGGTGACGTCGCCGATGGGCTCGGCCCCCGCGGCCTCCCCCTTTGGCGTGAAGGCCAGCTGCGCCCGCATCGCGCGGAGCGCGTCGAAGAGCCCCGTCCGGGTCGGGTTGAGGCAGACGCCCTCGAGCGTCACCTCGCTGCCCGGCACGAGCAGCGCCGCCGCCATCGGGAACGCGGCGCTCGAGGGGTCCCCGGGGACATGCCAGGTGAAGCCGTCCCAGCGGCGATCCCAGCCGACCGGGTCGAGCACCACCATCGGGCCGACGACCTGAATCGGCACGCCCAGCGCGTTCATCATGCGCTCGGTGTGGTCGCGGCTGAGCACGGGCTCGGAGATGGCGGTGACGCCCCGCGCCCAGAGGCCCGACAGCAGCAGGCAGCTCTTCACCTGCGCGCTCGCGACCGGAGAGGTGTACTCGAGCGCGATGAGGTGCTCGTCATCGATCAGCGGCGCGACCGAGAGCGGCGGATAGACCTCGCCCTCCTTCGGACCGCTGACCCCCGCGATGTTCGCGCCGCGCGCGCGGAGCGGGTCGACCACGCGACGCATGGGCCGCCTGGTCAGCGACTCGTCGCCCACCAACCGCGTGCCGAAGCGCTGCGCGCTGAGGATGCCCGCGACGAGCCGCATCGTGGTGCCGCTGTTGCCGCAGTCGAGCGCGCCCTTGGGCATCTTCAGGCCGTCGAGCCCGACGCCCTCGACCACCGCGCGCTCGTCGTCGAGGTCGATCGAGACGCCCATCTCGCGGAAGATCTGGGCCGTGGAGAGGTTGTCGAGCCCGCCGCTCAGCCCGGTGATCGTCGAGCGGCCCTCGGCGAGCGAGGCGAAGATGATCGCGCGATGGCCGATGGACTTGTCGCCCGGGACGCGCATCGCGCCGCGCAGGGGGCGACCGCCGCGGATGCGGTAGCGGCGGATCATGATGCGACGAGCTCGCGGACCGCCTCCAGCAGGCGGTCGTTCTCTTCGGGGCGCCCCACCGTGATGCGCAGCCAGGTGTCGACGGGCGCGGGCATCGGCCGGATGATCACGCCCATGCGGAGCATGCGGTCGTAGACCTCCTCGTTGGGCCGGCCGAAGTCCGCGAACACGAAGTTGGCCTGGCTCGGGGCGACGCGCAGGCCGAGCCCCTCGAGCGCCTCGGTGATGCGCGCGCGCTCGGTCCGGTTCAGCGCGACGTAGCGCTCGACGTGCTCCGGGTCTTGCAGCGCCGCCCGCGCCGCGACCTGCGCGAGCGTGTTGACGTTGAAGGGCGCGCGCACCCGGTTGAGGTACGAGACGACGTCCTTCTGCCCGATGGCGTAGCCGACGCGGTTGGCGGCCAGGCCGTAGGCCTTGCTGAAGGTGCGCAGGACGATCAGGCGCTCGCGCAGCCCGCGGAGCTCGAGGCCGCTGACGTAGTCGTCGGCGTCGGCGAACTGGACGTACGCCTCGTCGAGCACGACGACGACCTGCTCGGGCAGCTCCTTCAGCAGGCGCTCGACCGCCGCGCGGCCCACGTGCGTGCCGGTGGGGTTGTTGGGGTTGGCGACGAAGAAGAGCTTCGTCTTCGCGGTCACCTTCGCCGCCATCGCCTCGAGGTCCCAGAAGAGGTGCTCGCGGAGCGGCACGGCGTCGAACGGGACGTTGGCTGCCGTCAGACCGAGGTGGTAGCAGACGAAGCTCGGCACCCCGATCACCGCGTGGTCGGACGGGCCGGCGTAGGTGCGGCAGATGAGGTCGATCAGCTCGTTCGAGCCGTTGCCGAGCACGATCTCGTCCATGTGAACCGCGCTCGCGCCCTGGGAATGGAACGCGGCCAGGTCGGAGCGCAGGGCCCACGTCGCCGCGTCCGGGTAGCGGTGCACGCCCGAGGCGTGGGCTCGCATCGCGTCGATGGCCTTGGGGGACGGCCCGACCGGGTTCTCGTTCGACGCGAGCTTCACGGCGTTCTGGATGCCGAGCTCGCGCTCGAGCTCCTCGACCGGCTTGCCGGGGACGTAGGGGATGAGGCGTTCGACGTTCTCGGGGACCAGGCTCATGGTGTCCTCTCCAGCGCGGGGCGCCGGGCAAGGGTTTCGCACGGAGAATGCGCGATGTGAAGGCTACTCGTCGCCCGGGCGGGGGAAGCTGCCGAGCACCTTGAGGTGACGGCTGGCGTCCCGGACCTCGTCCACCGCGGTGAGCACCGCGCGATCGGTCATGTGCCCGTCGAGCTCGAGGATGAAGAGATAGCGCCAGCTCGTGCCGCGCGCCGGGCGCGACTCGATGCGGGTCAGGTTGATGCCCCGGTCGGCGAAGGGCTGCAGCGCGGTGTAGAGCGAGCCCGGTCCGTCCCCGACGGCGAGCGCGAGCAGCGTCCGGTCGTGGCCGGTCTTGCGAGGGCGCTCCTCGCCGATGACGACGAAGCGGGTCTGCAGCCCCGGCCGGTCCTCGAGGTTCTCGCGGACGCGCCGCAGCTGGCCACGCTCGCTCTCGCCCGTGCCCGCCACGATGGCCGCCGCGCCGTGGTCTTCTTCGGCGAGCTGGCCGGCCACCACGCCCGACTTCACGTCGAGGATCGTCGCGCGCGGGAAATCCCGCTTGAGGGTCTGCTCACACGCGGCGAGCGCGGCGCGCGTGCCGTAGACGTTGTCGACGTCGCCCGCGTTCCCCGTGCGGCTCATCAGGTCGTAGGAGCAGCCGATGGTGATCTCGCCGCAGATCCGGGGCTCGCGCTGCGCCAGCTGATCGATGGTCTCCGTCAGCGCGCCGTCCGTGGAGGACTCGAACGGGACCACGCCGAACGACGCGCGGCGCCGCTCGACCTCCTCGAAGACGTCGTGGATGGTCTCGACCGGGCTGACCGCGGCCGCGGTCCCGAAGTGCAGGCCCGCCGCGAGGTGCGCGAAGCCGCCCTCCGCGCCCAGCACCGCCACCCGCACGGGCGCGATCATGTCCGCGCACGCGCCGATCACCTCGCGGAGCGCGTGCTCCAGCGAGCCATGGGGGAAGTCCTTTGCGCGCTCCAGGGCGCGACCGACCACCTCCGCCGCCGAGGGCATGGCGAAGTACGCCTCCGGGCTCTGCTCCCGCAGCGCGACGTACTTCTTGACCGCGCGTGCGCGCGCGTCGAGGGCCTCCACGAGCTGGGTGTCGGCCGCCTCGAGCGCCTCCCTGATCTTCGCGAGCTCGTCTCGATCCGCCATCGCCGAGAGGATAGCGCGCGCCTCGGGAGCGCGCCGGTCCCGCTTCCGATTGCCTGGAAAACGAGGGCTCAGGGCCCCGCGTCGGCCGCCCCGGCGTCCCCCGCGCCGGGCGGGCCGGCGATCGTCTCGAGCCGCTCGGCGAGCCTGAGCGCCTCGGTCGGCACGCCCGGATCGCACAGGCGCACCTCCCGCACCCCCTCGGCCGTGTAGCGAGCGAAGCGATAGCGCGCCCCGCTCGGGCTCGTGACCATGCAGTCCGCGTCGTCAGAGAGCGCGAGCACCGAGTCGAAGGCCGCGCTCAGCTCCGCGCGCTCGTCGGCCGTGGCGACGCGCTCGCGGGCGCTCAGGCCCCCCACCCCCTCGCAGACCCGCGCGCTCCAGGTCTGCCCGCTCGCGTCGACCGCGCGCACGTCGGAGCAGAACCCGCCGCCCTGGGTGGTCACGAGGACCAGGGCGGGGCGGGGGAGATCCTCCACGCTCGCCGGGCCGCAGGCGGCCAGCGCGAGGGTGGACCACGCGAGGGGGAGGAGCCTGGCGACGAGCGAGGGGTGCGAGCGCATGCGGAGCAGATAGCTCAGGGGCAGCGCGCATCCAACCGCGTGGCGATCAGCCGCACCAGCTCGTCGACGGGCCCGTCGAAGTCGGCGCGGCAGATCGAGCGCACGAGGGTCTGCGCGCCCTCGCTCTCGAGCGCCTGCGCGACCTCGACGTACCGGCGGCCCGGCATCGCGTCGCCGCCCCCCGAGTCGCACGCGGGCAGCAGACGCATGCTCGCCGGGTCCGCCTCGTAGTCCATGTCCGGGTGCGCGAGGATCGCGTCGTAGGAGTCTCGCTCGGCCTCGACCGGCACGCCCACGAGCGCCGCGTAGACGAAGTCGGCCGGGTCGGCCTTGAGCTCGGCGAGCGCCGCGTAGCGGCTCGTGGGCCAGAGCGCGTCGTCCGCATGCACGTCACAGCGCCGGTTCAGCGTGGTCCCGGAGTACGGCCCCGCCGGCGCGAAGAGGTCCAGGTCGCGCGCGCTGCAGTCCTCCTCGTCCGACAGCACGAGCCCGACCAGCACGGCGTCATCTCGAAAGAACGCGCCGTTGACGCCCGCGCCCGCGTGGCCCCGGGTGTTGTCGAAGAAGCGCACGTCGGAGCTCTGAGGTGTCGCGGCCTTGAGCAGGGCCTCGAGCTGCTGCTCGAAGCCGCAGCCGTCGGTCCCCAGGTTGGCCTGGCAGGTGAACGCCGCCTGGAGCTCGGAGAGCCCGCCCGGGGGCGTGTATTCGAGGAACGCCGGATGGGTCGCGGGGCACTCGCCCCGCCCTCCCCGGTGCTCGGCGATCAGCACGCCGTCGTCGCCGAACGAGGCGTCGCCGTATTCGCAGGTCGCCACCTCGTGACCGCCGACCCCCATGAAGCTGCTCACGACGCCGATGCGCAGGCTCGCGATGGGGTCGAAGTCGGCGCGGCCGTCGCCGTCCAGGTCCCCCTCGGCCAGCGCGCGAACGAGCGCGGGGAACGCGGCGGTGAGCGCCGCCTGCTCCTCGGCCATCGAGCGCGAGTCGTCGATCATCAGGAGGAGGTCCACGGCCCGCGGCTGCGGGGTGCAGGCGTCGACCGGCGGCGGGACCTCGGAGTCGCCCGCGTCGGCGTCGACGTCGGGCGACGAGTCCATCGGCGGCGTGGAGGCGTCGGGCGGGCTTTGGTAACAGCGGCCCGAGACGCACTGCCAGCCGGCCGGGCACTCGTCCTCGGCGGGCGTGGCGCAGCTGAAGTGGCCCTCCTCGAGCGCCGGCGCGCAGCCGAAGAGGAGGAGCGAGAGGCACATCACACGCGCCGTCATCAGAACCTCCCTCGCGCCACCGCGCCGCCCGGGGCCAGCGCGGCCTCGACCTGCGCCTCACCGAGCGTGAACGCCATCACCAGCCCGGCCGCGGCCGCCGCGGCCCCCGCCCCCAGCAGCACCCCGCCCACGATGGCGAAGCTGTCTGCCTGGGCGTGCGCGTCGCGGACCCGCGCCCACGGCGTGCCCTCCTGCGCGTCTCGCACCTCGGCCGCGCGCGCCTCGGCCAGCCCGAGGAACACGGCGCCCGCCACGGCGACGGCGCCGCCCCCGCCGAGCACGATCCAGCCGGCCGGGCTCGTGCTCTGCGACGCGTCCACGCCGTTCTCGGGCGTGGCCGGCTCGGGCTCGGTCGGCTCCGTGGCGATCTCCGCACGCGCCTCCGCCTCGCGGGCCTCCTGGGCCTCGCGCTCCGCCACCGCCGCCCGCAGCACGCTGATGCGCGCCTCGACCGCCGCGCGCTCTGGCGCGTCCGGCCGCGCGGCCAGGTACTGCTCGAACGCCTCGAGAGCGCGCGCATCACGCCTGATGCGGTCGGCCGTGTGCCCGATGTTGTAGAGCAGCTCCGCGAGCTGGCTGATCTCGTACGAGCGCTCGAAGTAGTCGAGGGCCGCCTCGTACCGCCCGTCGGCGAAGGCCGCCCTCCCCGCCTCGAAGAGGCCCCGCGCCTCCTCGCGCTGGGTCGTCGTCATCTCCTGGGCCGCACACGGCGCGGCGTGCGCCAAGGCCCATAGTGCCAACCCGATCGCCATCCCGTGCCTCGACATCCAGCCTCCTGCGCCAATGAGTGCCACCAGCAACTCCGCGGCACACAACTGCACGATCTGTGCACACGGCTGTGCCAGAGCCTGGCGAGCTACGCGAGCATGTCTTTGAGGCGGGACAGGGTCAGCAGGGCGTCGAGGGGTCGCATCCGGTCCACGTCGACCTGGGCCAGCGTCTTCTCGACCTCGCTCGGCTCGGCCGGCGTGGCGGGGCCCGCGAAGAGCTCGAGCTGCGACTTGCCGCGCAGGCTCGCCCGCCGGCCGCCGGGCAACGGCGCCCCCTGCTCCAGGTCCGCGAGGATGGTCTTGGCCCGCGCGAGCACGATCTCCGCGACCCCGGCGAGGCGCGCGACCGCGACCCCGTAGCTCTTGTTCGCCGCGCCCTCGACGAGCTTGTGGAGGAAGACCACGTCGTCCCCGTACTCGCGGGCGGCGACGTTGAAGCTGACCACGCCGTCCTTGAGCTCCGCGAGCTCCGTCAGCTCGTGGTAGTGCGTCGCGAACATCGTCCTGCATCCGACGCCGTCGTGGAGGTGCTCGGCGACCGCCCACGCGATGGCGAGCCCGTCGTAGGTGCTCGTGCCGCGGCCGATCTCGTCGAGGATCACCAGGGAGCGGCGCGTCGCGTCGGCGAGGATGGTCGCCGTCTCGCGCATCTCCACCATGAAGGTGCTCTGCCCGCGCCCCAGGTTGTCGCTCGCGCCGACCCGCGTGAAGACGCGGTCGACGAGCCCGATGCGCGCCTCGGCGGCGGGCACGAACGCGCCCATCTGCGCCATGATCACGCACAGCGCGACCTGCCGCATGGTGGTCGACTTCCCGGCCATGTTCGGCCCGGTGATGATCATCAGGCGCCGGCCCTCGGCGTCGAGCGTCACGTCGTTCGGCACGAACGTCCCCGCCTCGGCCAGGTGCTCCACGATGGGGTGGCGACACTCCGTCAGCTCGAGCGACAGGCCCTCGTCGAGCGTCGGGCGGACGTAGCCGTGCAGGTGGGCCAGCTCCGCCAGCGCGGCGTGCACGTCGAGGTCGGCGAGCGAGCTCGCGAGCGCGCGGAGCCGTCGCGCCTCCGCGGCGACGCGCACGCGCAGATCCGCGAACAGGTCCGACTCCAGCCCCTTGATGCGCTCGTCGGCGCCGAGGATCTTGGCTTGCAGATCTTCCAGCTCCTCGGTGACGTAGCGCTCGCCGTTGGCGATGGTCTGCTTGCGCCGGTAGCTGTCCGGGACGAGGTGCAGGTTCGCGCGGGTGACCTCGATGTAGTAGCCGAAGACCTTCGTGTACTTGACCTTGAGCGAGCCGATCCCCGTGCTCTCGCGCTCCCGCTTCTCGAGCTGGAGCAGGACGTCCTTGCTGGTGGTGCTCAGCGACCGGAGCTCGTCCAGGTCCTCGCTCATCCCCTCCGCGAAGATCCCGCCCTGGTGCGCGACGGTCGGCGGCTCCTCGACGAGCGCCGTCTCGAGCGCGCCCAGCACGTCCTCGCAGCGGTCCTCGGGGACCAGCCTCGCGAGCGCGTCGTCCGTGGTCTGGCCGGCCCGCTCGCGCAGCGTCTCGTAGAGGGCGTGCGCGCCGACCAGCGAGTCTCTCACCGCGCCCAGGTCGCGCGGGTGCGCCACGCCGAGCTCGGTCCGCGTCGCGAGCCGCTCGAGATCCGCGACCCGCGAGAGGCTCTCCCGCAGCGCGCGCCGGAGGTCCGCGTCCATGACGAACGCCTCGACCGCGTCGTGCCGGCGCGCGATCGCCGCTCGGTCGGTCAGGGGTGAGAGCAACCGACGACGCAGGAGCCGCGCGCCCATCGACGTCTTCGTGCGGTCCAGCAGATGCAGCATGGACCCCGGCTTGTCGCCGCCGAGGGTGCGCACCAGCTCCAGGTTCCGCACCGCGACCTCGTCCAGGATCAGCCGGTCGCCCGGGTCGTAGCGGATCAGGCGGCCGACCTTCACCTCCGCCTCCGGCTGCGCCTCCTGCGCGTAGCGGAGGGTGAGCGTGGCCGCGACGCGCCCGTGGGCGTCGACCTCGTTGGCGGCGCGGGTCGCCTCGTCCTCGCCCAGGAAGCGCGCGAGGGCGGCGTCCGCGTCCTCGATGGGCGGGACCCGGCGCACGGCGACCCGGGGCAGGAGCCGGCGCAGCGTGTCCTCGAGCTGCGGCAGCTCGCCGTCGATCAGGATCTCCCGCGGCTCGAGACGCGCCAGCTCCGCGAGGAGCGCCGCGTCGTCGGGCACGAGGCAGGCGCGGAGGTCCGAGCGGCTCATCTCGAGCGTGGCCAGACCGCGCGGCTCCGCCACGTGAACGGCGCAGAGATAGTTGTCTGCCTTGGCGTCCAGCGCGTCGGGGTCGAGCGCGAGCCCCGGCGTCGCGACACGCACGACGCCGCGGGGCACGATGCCCTTGACCGTCTTCGGGTCCGCGAGCTGCTCGCAGATGGCCACCTTGAAGCCCTGCTCGAGCAGCCGCGCGAGATAGCCGGGCGCCGCGTGATGCGGCACGCCGGCCATCGGGATGTTCTCGCCTTGCCGGTCCTTGCCGCGCGAGGTGAGCGTGATGTCGAGCGCCTGGGCCGCCACGACCGCGTCGTCGTAGAACAGCTCGTAGAAGTCGCCCATCCGGAAGAAGAGCAGCGCGTCGGGGTACTGCCCCTTCGCGGCGAAGAACTGCTGCATCACCGGCGTGCGCTCGGGCTCCTTGCCGGCCGCCTTCCTCGCCTTGGCCATCGTTCAGCGGAAGCTGCTCTGCGCGGACAGGTTGGTCATCCGGATGCGGACGAGCCCCACCCGCGCCTGGTCCACGACGTAGAGGCGCTCGTCGACTTCGTTGTAGACGATGCGCGACAAGAGCGACGAGGCGCTCGACGAAGTCCCGATCGAGCTGACGTCCACGCGCGAGGGGAGCGGGATCTCCGCCACGGTGAAGGTCAGCGTCGGCGCGCTCAGCAGCGGCGGCCTCTCGCCGAGCGCGAACGTGATGAACTCGTTCTCGAACGTCTGGTCGAAGCGCGCGCGGCCGCGCAGCCCCTGGGCCAGCCGATCGGGGTCCACCGTGCACTCGCCGTCGGCGCCGCGGACGATCGGGTGCAGGAAGCCGCTGCGCCGAGACTCGACCACGAACGCGTCGCTCGCCCGGACCTCGACCTGGGCGAGCTCCGGGTAGCACTCGATCACCTGGTCGAGGGTCGAGCCCGCCGGGTCGGCGAGGACCAGCCGCCCCGCGTAGGTGTCGCGGCCGTCCATGGGCATCGACAGCGCGCGCAGGATCGGCAAGCTGATCGGCGTGGTCGCGCCGGAGACCGTGCGCTCCACCAGCTGCTCGCAGCGCCGACGGAGCGCCACGTCCTCGCTCTCCAGGATGGAGGGCGGCAGGTCGCCGGTGATGACGAGCCGGTCGCCCGGGTAGCCGGCGAGCGGGCCGTCCGCAGGCACCTGCTCGCTCCCGATCACGCCCTCTCGGCAGGGGTCACCGCGCGTCTCGACGAGGTTCGATCCAGCCTCGAAGTTCGCGCCGCTCGTGGTGGTGAACGGGATGCGGCCGCCGTAGCTGAGCGTGATCGTGTCCGCCTTCGCCGCGAACGGATCGAGCACGAGGCACACGCGCGCGTCCTCGCCCTCCGTGACGTCCGGGAAGGCGCGCGAGAGCGGCGCCGCGCAGGTCACGGGCTCCAGCGTCGGGACCAGCTCGCTGGCCGCGCCGGCCGTCCCGTCCGCCTGCAGCGAGACCGTGCCGCGCCCGTCGGTGTCCCAGCTCGGATCGGCGCCGAGCGCCGGACCGTTCTCGTTGAGCCCGCCCAGGCGGGGGCGATGCCGCGCGATGACCACGTACTCGTCGCCGCTCCGCGCCGTGACCCTGGCGCAGCCGACGCCCCGACACTCCGTGTCGCGGTCATAGACGTCGTAGAAGTAGACGAAGCCGTCCAGCGAGGCGACCGCGAGGAACACGCCGTAGAAGCTCGCCGGGCCCGCCTGCTCCGCTTCGTCGGTGAGGCCCTCGCAGCGCGGCGCGGTGGGGTCGGCCGCGTCGTAGCGCGGCGTGGCCACCGCCAGCCCCCGCGCCTCTCGCGGCAGCTCCAGGCGATCCGTCTGCCCGCCCACGCTCACGGGCAGCACGGCTCCGAACGTCGGCCGCGCCTCGTCCGAGACGTCGATCGCGAGCACCGAGCGGTCCGTGGCGTCGATGGCGTAGAGGTAGCGCTCGGTCGACTCCGTCGCGTCGACCGTCGCGGGGACGAAGGGGGTCAGCGCCAACGCGCGCGTGGGCACCGAGACGGACAGCGGCGTCGACTCCACCAGCGTCTCGGGATCGATCCGCCGGATGATCGGGTAGCGGAGATCGGAGATGAGGACCTGACCGGTCTCCGGGTCGACGAGGAAGCTCCACGGCTCGGGGAGCGGATCGACGGGGACGACCGGCTCGCGCGGGGCGGTGATCGGCGGCCGGATCAAGGTCGTCGCGGGACACGTGAAGGCGTACTGCGGCGGGAGCGCGTCGGGGGGGACCGTGCTCAGGTCGACGGGCGGCGGCACGTCGGTCGACAGGTCGACGTAGGTGACCTCGCCGAGGTTGCCGTCCTCGTCCAGCGGGATGCGGGCGATCTGACCGAGCCCGGGGAGCGCCACGAGCAGCGCGTCCTCCGAGGGCGTGAGGATCATGGCGCTCGGGCGCGAGTCCTGCTCGAGCATGACGGTCTCGGGCAGCGAGCCGGTGCCCTTGCGGATGACGCTGAGGTCGATGACCGAGATGGAGCTGCTGCCGCGGTTCAACACGTAGGCGCGCTTGGGATCGTTCTCGCGCACCACCACGGACGAGGGCACCTCGCCGACGGGGATGAACGTGAAGCCCGGGATGCGCTCGTCCGCGTCGATCGGCCCCGCGAGCTCGCGGTCCTCCTGCCCCTCGGGATCGTTCGTGAGCCGCACCGCGGCCACCTCGCCCGTGGCGGTCTGGGTGACGAGCGCGAAGAGCGCGAAGCCGTCATCGACCTCCCCGGTGTCGTCCTCGACGCTCGTCGGCGTGCGCTGACACCGGTCGAGTGAGACCGGCTCACCCTTGAGCACGGAGTCGGGATCGCGATCGAGCCGCCAGCACAGGAAGGCGACCGACTCGGGCCGGTCGAACGTGGCCGGAGAGGTCGCGGGGTTGGGGTTGCCGCACGCGGCGTACGCGAGCAGGAGGAGGGCTGTCAGACGTCGCATGGCTCTGGCTGGCTCGCTTTGGGGCGCTCGTCAGTTGCTGCCGAGCGTCTCGACCGTGATCGGCTCTCCGATGGCGGCGACGATCCGCGGGACCCCCGCGGTCGCCAGCGGCGCCAGGCTCACGACCCGGATCTGCGAGGTCGTGAAGTCGGTCACGTAGAGGAAAGTGTCGGTGGTGCCGCCCGAGGTGTGGGGGCCGACGGCCATCTCGAACGGGCCGGAGAAGCCGCCGACGACGGCCACGAGGGCGCGCACCGCGGGGTCGATGATGAAGATCTTCCGCGCGTCGAAGCAGGAGACGAGCACGTACTCGCGCCCCTCCACCTCGGCGACCGCGATGCGAGACGGCCCGTTGCCCACCTCGTAGATGTCGCCAAGCCCCAGCTCGCCAGGGTTCCGGCCGCCCCGCGCGACGTCGAGCGTCACGAGCGCCTCGGGGCTGCGCGTGAGGGCGAACGCGGTCGCGCCGCCGTCGATGAACGCGAGGTCGCGGACGTCGTTGCCGCTGTCGATGCCCGCGACGAAGCGGTCGCCGAAGTCGTAGAGGAACGAGCGCGTGGGGTTGCCGGTGTCCAGCGCGATCGCGACGCGTCCCAGCGCGGACGACCCCTCGGAGGCGAGCCACGCCACGCCGGCGCCGGGCTGGAGCTGGATGTTCACGAGCTGCTCGGGGAAGCCGGTCGCGATGTGCACCAGCTCCGGCTGCCGGCCCGGGCCCGCGTCGCGGTCGAGGAACAGCGCCACCCCGCCGCCGCGGAGCGCCATCAGCACGAAGTCGCCCGCGCCCGCGGACGCGCCGATGTCCTCGAGCCGACCGCTCGTCACGCCGACCGGGTCGTCGCTGAGCACCAGCCCGCGCTCGGAGGCGACCTCGCCCTCCTGTCCGCGCCGGAAGGCGTCGCCGCAGCGCGGGATGTCCTCGTCCTGCGAGCCGCCCGGATCACGGATGGAGGCGTCACAGCGCAGCTCGCCGTCGTCGACGTCGACGAAGGTGAGGTTTCGGTTCGAGCGGACGGACAGATAGATGCGGTCCCCGCGCGGGCTGACGTCGATGGCCGAGACGTGCGAGCCGACGCCCACCTCGGACACCACCACGTCGGACGAGAGCGGGACCACGCAGTCCACGCTCCCGCCGCCACAGTCCGACGCGATGATGGCGTGGACGCGCTCGAGGTCGAGCGACTGAAGCGACCCGGTGTTGTAGTGGATGTCGAAGTTGCTGTTCGCGACGAACAGATGGCGCGGCTCACCGCCGCCCGGAGGCTCCGACAGGGCCACCGCGATCGGGAAGTTCAGGGTGCGCGGAGGCGGGTCCAAGCCGGCCTGATCGAAGTTACAGGCCGCGAGAAGACAAGCGCCGGCGAAGGCCACGAGGGTGCGCGACGGCATCGTCGCGGGAACGTAGTCGAGCGCCCCTAGGCGGGCAAGGCAACCGGCGCGCGCAGCCGCCGCGGCTGGAGACGTGGGCTACTCCGCCTGACGGCGGCGCGGCGTCGCCCAGGGGTCGAGCACCTCACCCGAGATGCCTCCCCGACCCTGCTGCTGTTGCTGGGCGGGCTGCTCGGCTTGCTGCGCGGGCTGCTCGGCTTGCTGCGCCTGCTGGGCCGCCTGCCTTCCCCGACCGCTGCTGCGGCCGCTGCGGCCTCGCCGGCTGGCGCGCTGCTCCTCGCGCATCGTGACCGTCAGCTCCTCCGTGGTGAGGTAGGACAGGACGATCTGCTGCGGCTCGAAGCCGGGCTGGCGGAGCAGCAACCGGGTGCGCGAGCCCTGCTCGGGCCGGTCGATCTCGTAGGGCGTGTTGCCGAGGATGATCTCGTCTTCGCCCTCGACGAGCAGCACCTCCGCGCCCGGCGGCGTGCTCTCGACGCGGATCTTCGGGGCGGCGGCCGCCGCCTCTTCGGTCATCTCGTCCTCGGGCTCGAGCACGGCCTCCTCGACCGGCTCCTCCTCCTCGATGGGCTCCTCGACCACCGGCGTCTCGACCACGGGATCCACGGCCGGCTCGTCGGGCGCGAGCACCAGGAAGTAGACGAGCAGCCCCGTCGCGACGAGCGCGAGCAGCCCGACGACCGCGCCGAGGATGATCGGCAGCTTGCTGCCCTCTTCCTCGTGCTCGCCGCCGACGCCGACCTGGAGCGCCGAGTGGCGCCCGGTCGGGTCCACGCGGTGCGGACCGATCTGATGGCCGCCCGTGCTGCGGGAGACGGCGTCCATCACCGCGCCCGGCGTCTGCCCGGCCTCCCACGCCTCGAGGTCGGCCTTGACCTCGGCCATGCTCTGGTAGCGCTGGTCGGTGCTCTTCGCGAGGCACTTGAGGATCACCGCCTCGAGCCCCGGGGGGACGTCGACGGGCGGCGGCAGCTGGTGAAGCGGGATCGGCTGCTCGTAGATGTGCTTGGTCAGGATGCCCATCAGGTTGTCGGCGTCGAAGGGCACCTTGCCGCACGCGAGCTCGTACAGGATCACGCCGAGCGCGTAGACGTCCGTGCGCGAGTCGACCGACTGTCCCGCGCACTGCTCGGGGCTCATGTAGTGCGGCGTGCCGAAGACCTGACCGGCCTTGGTGAGCTTGCTGCTGGCGCCGCCGACCTTGGCGATGCCGAAGTCGAGCACCTTGACGAAGTCGGGGTCCTTGCCGCGCTTCACGAGGAAGACGTTGTCCGGCTTCATGTCGCGGTGGACGATGCCGCGCTCGTGGGCGGCGCCGAGGGCGTCGCAGAGCTGCTTGGCCACGTGCCCGAGGCGAGCCGGGTCGATGGGCTGCTCCTGCTCGATGACCTTCGTCAGCTCCTTGCCGTCGAGGTACTCCATGATGAAGTACGTGGCTCCGTCGGGGAGCTGCCCGAAGTCGCTGATGTCGATGATGTGCTGGCTGCCGATGGCGGACGCGCTCTGCGCCTCCTGGCGGAAGCGCTGCATGATCTCCTGATCTTTGGAGACGTCGGCGCGGAGCACCTTCATCGCGAGCGCCTTGCCCAGGACCACGTGCTTCGCCTGGTAGACGACGCCCATGCCGCCCTCGCCGAGGCGCCCCTCGATCTCGTAGCGGCCGTCGATGGTCTTGCCGATCAACGGGTCGACGGGCTGCTCGGGAGGATCGACCAGCCGCAGATGGTCGCTGGTCATCGGTGCACCTTCACTCATCGATCTCGCCCATTTCGTGGAAGCGGCTCGGCTTCTTTGGCGCGGAGAACGGCCGTCCGACTCTCGCGCTGACCCTCTGCGAATGGTGACACACTACGCGCTCCCCCCGAGCTCGGGAATCCAGCCGCAGGCCGAGATTCCGAGGACATGGTTCGTCGGCGCCGGCCCCACGTCAAGCTCGGTGACCGGCCCGTCCATCGACCCGGATACGCGAAGCGGTCTTGGATGTTACGACAGCGAGGCCGCGCGCGCGGTCTGAAGCCGCCCGACCGGCACGTCGAGGGGCGGCACGATGGCGCCGACCTCCTGTCGACCGAGACACCAGCCGAGCACCTCGGGCTGGGTCGCCGCGTCGCCGTGCAAGAGCACCGGCATCTCCGGTCGGAGCTCGGCCGCGCAGAGCGCGTCCACCGCGCCCGGACCGTCGAGATCGATCCACAGCCCGTCCGCGTCGACGAGGGTCCCGGGGTCGACCCACGCGTACACTGCCACTCCGATTTCGCGGGCGCGCTCCATCAGCGCGGGCCGCACCACGACACAGTCGAGCCCCGCGCGGAGCCCGTCGGCGAGCCCGTCGAGCTGGCCCTCGTCATCGATGCGCAACGCGATGGGCAGCGACCCGGCCGCCTCGACCAGTCCCGCGACGTCCAGGCAGTCGGTGACCGCGATGCCGTCGGCGCCGAAGCTCCGACCGACCTGCGCGAGGCGCGGGCTCGACGCGCGCGCCCAGACCCGGGCCACGCGCGCCTCGTCAGCCCACGCCAGCAGGGTCTCGACGTGCGGCGAGGCGGGCGCGGGCTCCACGGGGACGGCCGCCGCATAGACGAGCCCGCGGGCGCCGTCGATGGTGATCACGCTGCCCTCGGGCAGCTCGAGCCCCGCGAACTGCGGGCTGCGCGCCACCACCGTGCGCCGCCCGTAGTCGACGTGCAGGCTGGTCGCGCCGGTCACGCACGGCTTGCCGATCGCGCGCGCCACGACCGCCGCGTGGCTGGTGAGCCCGCCGGCCGCCGTCAGGATGCCGTGCACCATACGCATGGTCTCGACGTCCTCCGCGCTCGTCTCCGCGCGCACGAGGATCAGCTCCTCGCCCGCCGCGGCGCGCTGGGCGGCCTCGGCGTCGAACACGATCTGGCCCGTGGCGGCGCCGGGGCTGGCCGCGAGGCCGCGCGCGACGGGGGAGAGGCCCTGCTCGGCGAGCTGCTGCGGATCGGGGAGCCGCGGGGTCAACAGCTGCCGCAGGCTGGAGGGCTCGATCCGCGAGAGCGCCTCGCGCCGACCGAGCGTGCCCTCCTCGTGCATCTCCACCGCGATGCGGGCCGCGGCGCGCGCGCTGCGCTTGGCCGAGCGTGACTGCAGCACCCAGAGCGCGCCTCGCTCGATGGTGATCTCCACGTCCTGCGCGTCGCCGTGGCGCTCCTCGAGCCGGGCCGCCAGCTCGGTCAGCGTGGCGAAGGTCTCCGGCATCGCCGACTCGAGGCTGTCGTCCTCCATGCCGCGGCGGATCTGCGCGCGGGTGAGCGGGCGGGGCGTGCGGCGACCGCCGACGACGTCCTCTCCCTGCGCGTCCGGGAGCCACTCGCCGAAGAGCGCCTTGTCGCCGGTCGACGGGTTTCGCGTGAACACGACGCCCGACCCGGAGCCCGCGCCGAGGTTGCCGAAGACCATGGCCTGGACGGTCACGCCGGTGCCCTCGTCGTCCGGGATGCCGTGCGCCTCGCGGTACTTCTGCGCCCGCGGCGCGCTCCACGAGCGGATCACACCCTCGATCGCGCCGCGCAGCTGCGCCCACGGATCGTCCGGGATGGGCTCACCGACCTCGTGCGCGATCATGCGCTCGTACTCCACCAGGAGCGCGTCGAGCGCGTTCTCGTCGAGCGCGTGGATCTGTCGGCGCCCGGCCAGCGCGTCGAACGCGTCGCGCGGCACGCCCCGGACGACGGTCGCGTAGGACTCGAGGAAGCGGCGCCGCACGTCTCGGCCGAAGCGCGGCTGTCCGTAGCGCTGCGACAGCCCGCGCGCGACGGCGCCGTTGACGCCGACGTCGAGCACCGTGTCGAGCATGCCCGGCATCGAGGTCGGCCCACCGGAGCGCACCGCGAGGAGCAGCGGCTGATCGGGATCGCCGAAGCGCGCCCCCACCGCCTCCTCGAGCCGCGCGACCTCTTCGCGGAGCCGCGCCTCGAGACCGTCCGGGAGCGCGCCCGTCTCCACCGCGTGCTTCCAGACCTCGGTCGAGAGCGTGAACCCGGGCGGGACGGGCAGGCCCATGCGCGTCATCTCGGCGAGCGACGCTCCCTTGCCCCCGATCCAGCGGCGCGCCTGCGCCCCGTCGAGGGGCAGCGGCTCCGAGAAGCGGTGGACCAGCCCGAGGGCGCCCATCGGCTCAGCCCTGTCCACCGAGCAGGTGGAAGTGCGCGATGTCGGTCAGCGTGTGCGCGATGCCGGCCAGGAGCCGCAGGCGGTTCGTCCTGAGCGCCTCGTCCTCGACCATCACGAACACCTCGTCGAAGAACCGGTCGATCGGCTCGCGCAATTCCTCCGCCACCAGGGTGAGCGCGGTCTGGTAGTCGCCCGCCTCGGTCGACGCGGCGACGCGCGGCTCCACCGCGGCCCAGCGCTCGGCGAGCGCCTTCTCGGCGTCCTCGGCCAGCAGCGCCGCATCGACGGGCGCGACGTCCACGTCTTTGGCGATATTGTAGGCGCGCTTGAAGGCCACCGCGAGCGACTCGTAGGCGGGCAGAGCGCGGAACGCCTCCAGGGCGTCGAGCCGCGCGCGGAGATCACGGAGCGAGCCGCCTCCCCACGCCGCGAGGCAGGCGTCGACGAGATCCGTCGGGTGGCGCTCGGTCAGGAACGCACGGAGCCGGCCGCGGAAGAACTCGTCGAGCGCGGACAGCACCTCGGCCTCGCCCTTCACCGGCTTGTCCTGCGCGCGGTAGGCGGCGTGCGCCGCGGCGAGGGTGGCGCGCACGTCCACGTCGATCGGCCCCTCGAGCGCGATGCGCAGGATCCCGATGGTCGCGCGCCGCAGCGCGAACGGGTCCGCGCTCCCGCTCGGGACCAGCCCGATGCCAAAGCAGCCCACCAGCGCGTCGGCGCGCTCGGCCACCGCGAGCCGGGCGGAGGGCACCGCGCTCGGCACCGCGTCGCTCGCGCCGCGGGGCAGGTAGTGGTCGCGGATCGCGTCGGCGACCACCTCGTCCACGCCCTGCTTCAGCGCATACCAGCGGCCCATGATGCCCTGCAGCTCGGGGAACTCGCCGATGATCAGGCTGACCAGATCGGCCTTGCAGAGGCGGGCGGCCGCGCTCGCGGGCCCGTCGTCGCCGAGCGCCTTCACCACGGACGCGAAGCGCTGCACCCGCTCGCCGAGCGTGCCGAGCTTCGCCTGGAAGACGACCTGGTCGAGCCCGGGGACCATCGCCTCGAGGGTGCGCGCCTGATCCTCCTCGACGAAGAAGCGACCGTCGGCGAGGCGCGCCTTCAGCACGCGGTCGTTGCCCTTCGTGATGATCTCGGGCGCCTGATCCGTGTTCGTGACCGCGAGGTACCGCGGAAGCAGCTTCCCTTCCGGAGTGCGGAGCGCGAAGTAGCGCTGGTGACCGCGCATGACCTCGATGGTCACCTCGTCGGGCAGGGCCAGGAACGCCTCGTCGAAGCTCCCGCAGATCACGTGGGGCTCCTCGACGAGCGTCGCGTTCTCGCCCACGAGGAAGGCGTCCGGGACCATCTGACCGCCTGCCTCCGCCGCGGCGGCCTCGAGGCGCTCCAGCATCACGCGCGTGCGCTCCGCGGGATCGACCAGCACGTGCGCCTCGCGCAGCGCGTCGACATACGCGTCGGCGTCGGCGAGCGCGAAGGACGCCGGCGCGAGGAAGCGATGCCCGCGCGTCTCACGCCCGCTCTCGGTCCCGAGCAACGCGAGCGGCACCAGGTCGGCGCCGAAGAGGCAGACGATCCAGTGCACCGGCCGGCCGAAGGCGTGCTCCCCCTCCCCCCAGCGCATCGACTTGGGGAACGGGATCTTCCGGGTCAGCTCCTCGAGCAGCGCGGGGAGCACCTCGGCCGCGGCCTGGCCCTTCTCCTCGCGCTTGCCCGCGACGTAGGGGCCCTTGTCGGTCTCCTCGATGACCAGCTGCTCGACCTCGAGGCCGAGCTTCTTCGCGAAGCCGATCGCCGCCTTCTTGGGCGTGCCGTCGGCCTCGAACGCCGCCGCCTTCGGGGGCCCCATCACGACCTCGGACAGATCGGACTGCGCCTCGGCGAGGGCCTCGACGATCACGGTCAGGCGGCGCGGCGTGCCGAGCGCGCGGATCTCACCGTGGCTCAGCCTCACGCGCGCGAGCGCGTCGGTGGCGAGCGTGGGCATCGCGGCGAGCGCGCCGTCCACGAAGGACGCGGGCAGCTCCTCGAGCCCGATCTCGAACAACAGCGTGCGGCTCACGACGCACCTCCGTCCAGGAGCGGGAAGCCGTAGGCCTCACGCTGCGCGTAGTACGCCTCGCTGACGGCGCGCGCGAGGTGGCGGACGCGGCCGATGAAGCGCTGGCGCTCGGTCACGCTGATGGCGCCGCGCGCGTCGAGCACGTTGAAGTAGTGACTGCACTTGATGACGCAGTCGTAGGCGGGCAGGACGAGGCGCGCCTTGGGGTCGTCGACCTCCCAGACCAGCTTGCCGCCCTTCCCCTTCTTCTCGGACACGCCGACCAGCTGGCGGCACTGCGCCTCGTACTGGTCGAAGAGCGAGAAGTGGAGCGCGACGTCGGCCTTCTCGAAATTGTACGTGCTCCACTCCCACTCGGAGCGCTTGAAGAGCTCGCCGTAGCGGGTCCCGGGCGCGTACTCGAGGTCGTACACGTCGTCGACGTCCTGCAGGTACATCGCGATGCGCTCGAGCCCGTAGGTCAGCTCGCCGCTGATCGGCTTGCAGTCGATCCCGCCGACCTGCTGGAAGTAGGTGAACTGGCTGATCTCGAGCCCGTCGAGCCACACCTGCCAGCCGAGACCCCACGCGCCGAGGGTGGGCGACTCCCAGTCGTCTTCGATGAAGCGGATGTCGTGCTGGCTGGGATCGGTGCCGATCGCGGTGAGCGAGTCGAGGTAGAGCTGCTGGATGTCCAGCGGCGCCGGCTTGAGGATCACCTGGAACTGGTGGAACTGCTGCAGGCGGTTCGGGTTGTCGCCGTAGCGCCCGTCGGTCGGGCGCCGCGAGGGCTCCACGTACGCCACGTTCCAGGGCTCCGGCCCGATGGCCCGCAGGAAGGTGTTCGGGTTGAACGTCCCCGCCCCGACCTCGGAGTTGTAGGGCTGCACCACGAGGCAGCCGCGCTCGGCCCAGAACCGCGATAGCGCGAGGATCAACTCCTGGAACGTCATGGTGGTCGGCTGCCTAACACCCCGCCTCGGCGGAGTCCAACGGCCCGGACAGGCCCCGCCTACTCTTCCTCGTCCGGGTCTTCTTCCTCGTCCTCGGATTCGAGCTCGTCTTCGTCGTCGAGATCGTCGTCCTCGTCGGACCCGACGCGGTCGTCGTCGTCGTCGTCGTCGTCGCCGTCGCCGTCGCCGTCCTCGCCGTCGTCGCCGTCCTCGCCGTCCTCGCCGTCCTCGCCGTCCTCGCCGTCGTCGTCCTCGTCGTCCTCGTCGTCCTCGCCGTCGTCGTCGTCGTCCCCGTCGCCGTCGTCGTCCCCGTCGTCGTCGTCGTCGTCGTCGTCGTCGTCGTCGTCGCCGTCGTCGCCGTCGTCGTCGTCGTCGTCGTCGTCGTACCTGCGCCGGTCCATCTCCAGCTCCTCGGGATCGGCGTCGGCGTCGGGAACGGCGTCGGGATCGGAGTCGGGATCGGAGTCGGGATCGGAGTCGGGATCGGAGTCGGGATCGGAGTCGGGATCGGAGTCGGGATCGGAGTCGGGATCGGCGTCGGGATCGGCGTCGGGATCGGCGTCGGGATCGGCGTCGGGATCGGCGTCGGGATCGGCGTCGGAATCCGAGTCGGAATCCGAGTCGGAATCCGAGTCGCCGCCCTCCTCGTCGTCCTCGTCGTCCTCCTCTTCCTCCTCTTCCTCCCAGACGCGATCGGGGACCTCGATGTCGGCGATCGACTCGATGTCCTCTCCGGTCTTCCGCGCGAAGAGCGCGCGGCTCTCGTCGGTGAGCTCCGAGAACTCCTTGAGGGTGGGCAGCTCGTCGAGGCTGTTGAGCCCGAAGAACTCGAGGAAGAACGGAGTGGTTCCGTAGAGCAGAGGGCGCCCCGGCTCATCCTTGCGCCCCAGGATCTTCAGGACCCCACGGTCGAGGAGCACCTTGAGCGCGGACCCGGAGTCGACGCCGCGGATCTCCTCGAGCTCCGGGCGCGTCAGCGGCTGGCGGTACGCGGCGATGGCCAGCGTCTCGAGCTGCGCGCGGGTCAGGCGGATGGGCTTCTGGGCGACGATCTCGCGAACGAAGGGGGCGTTGGCCGGGCTCGAGCGGAACTGATACCCGCCCGCCAGCTCCACCAGGTGGATCCCGCGCGGCTCGTACTCGTGCATGATCCGGGTGCAGATCTTCCGCACCTCCGCGGTCTTGGTCCGCGCGACGCGGGCCAGGCGACGGGCGGGGACGGGCTTGTCCGACACGAAGATGAGCGACTCGAGCACCGTCTTGAGGTGCTCCTCGCTGACGGAGCCGGGGCGAGCCTTCTCGAGGCCGGGGCCCTTCTCGGAGTCCGAGCCGGGCAGCGGCGCTTCCTCGCCGTCCTCGTCATCTTCCGATGCGTCGGCGGCCGACTCGGCATCGGCAGCCGCGTCCGCACCGGCAGCCGCGTCCGCATCGGGGTCCGACTCCGCATCCGCATCGGCGTCCGACTCAGCATCCGCGTCGCCATCGGCGTCCGACTCAGCATCCGCGTCCGACCCCGCGTCCGACTCAGCATCCGCGTCCGACTCCGCATCCGCGTCCGACTCCGCATCCGCATCCGCGTCCGACTCCGCATCCGCGTCCGACTCCGCGTCCGACTCCGCATCCGCATCCGCATCGGCGTCCGACTCAGCATCCGCGTCCGACTCCGCGTCCGCATCCGCATCGGCGTCCGACTCAGCATCCGCGTCCGACTCCGCATCCGCATCCGCATCGGCGTCCGACTCAGCGTCCGCGTCCGACTCAGCATCGGCATCGGCATCCGCGTCCGACTCCGCATCCAACTCCGGATCCGCCTCCGAGCTGGCGTCTGCGTCCGGCTCACCGTCGGACTCGGCGCCCGCGTCCGACTCCGCTTCGTCCTCGGCGCTGACCGCTTCGTCAGCGCTTGCCGCCGAAGCGTCCCCCGCGGTCCCGGCGACCGAGTCGGCGGACGCTGCGAGCTCTGCGGCCTCGTCGGACGGAGCACCTCCCGCGGTCGTCTCTTCCGCGACCTCGCTGGCCTCCTCCGAGCGCCTCTTCTTTCTCGAGCGGCTCTTGCGTCGCGACTTGCTCACGTGGGCGGATCCTCTTCGTCGCCGGGGTCGCCGTTCATACCGGAGTCGCGGTGGGGGTCAAGCGTCCCGTCTCCACGGTCCCCGTCCGCGTCGTCGCCTTCCGCGTCGTCTTGGTCCTGGTCCTCGTACTGTTCCTCCGCTGCCTCGCCCTCGCGCGAGAGGGGCGCGTGCGGCCCGTACACCACTGCGGCCGGCTCGGACATCGCCTCGCCGTGCGACGCGAGCCCGGCGGCGGCGCTCTCAGCTTCGTCGGGCGCGTCGGCCCGCGGCGACCAGGGCGCTACAGGCGGCTCGCGGAAGCCGTCGACCTCCTCCGCGGGCCAAGAGTCGCCCTCGCTCGGGGTCGGTTCGACGAGCGCAGGAGCGGCGGCGCTCTCCGAGCCGTCAGCGAACCCTGGCTGCGCGGCGGCCGGCGCCGTCTCGGGTCCCGCCGAACCTGCCGCGTGGCCCCGTCCGAAGGGCTCGGCCCCCGACGCGGCCTCTGCTGTGGGTCCGAGCCCCGTCGCGTCCGGCTCCGAGGGTGACTCGACCGCGAGCGCGGCGGCGTCGCCCTCCGCCCAGTCGACGGCGGCCGTCGGCTCGAGCGCCTCGTCGACCTCGTGTTCCTGCTCCGAACCGAGGCCGGTCACGTCGGGTGGCGTGGTCGCGCCCGCGTCGCTGGCCGCTTCGCTTGGGCCGCGGACAGACAGGAACTCGCCCGTCTCCCCCGCTGCCGACTCCCACCCCAACGCGACCGCCTGCTGCGCGTCGGAGCCCGCCGGGTCGGGCTCGGCCTTCTCGGGCGCGGTGACGGGTGCCGCATCGAGCTCGGACGCGGTCTCCTCGGTTGCGAGCGCGAACGTGGGTGCCGCCTCGTCCTCGGGAGCGGCAGATGCGGCCGCGGTCGCCGACTCCGCGCTCCCGGACTCGGTTCCGGTCGCGGGCGCGGCGACGAACCCGGGCGCCGTCTCGAACACGGGAGCGGCGGCTGGCGCGGCAGCGGTCTCGAGCTCGGCGGTTCCGGACTCGGGCGCCGTCGCCGACTCGAAGGCCGTCGTGGACTGCGGTGCGGTCGCGGACTCGGGCGCCGTCGCGGACTCGGACGCCGTCGCGGACTCGGACGCCGTCGCCGACTCGGACGCCGTCGCCGACTCGGGTGCCGTCGCCGACTCGGGCGCCGTCGCCGACTCGGGCGCCGTCGCCGACTCGCGCGCCGTCGCGGACTCGGACTCGAGCGCCGTCACGGACTCGGGTCCCGTCGCGGACTCGGGCGCCGTCGCGGACTCGGGCGCCGTCGCGGACTCGGGCGCCGTCGCGGACTCGGGTGCCGTCGCCGACTCGGGCGCCGTCGCGGACTCGGGCGCGGTCGCGGACTCGGGTGCCGTCGCCGACTCGATGTGTGCAGCGTTGAACGCGGACGCGGATTCCCGCCCGGACTCGGAGGCCGCCTCGGGCTCCGATGCGGCGGCGAACGCGGACTCGGAATCCATCTTGGACTCGGAGCTCGTCTCGGACTCCAGTGGTGGCTCGCCCTCCCTCTCGGACTCGTATGCAGCGGGTTCGGCATCGAACGCCGACTCGAGCTCGGTACCGGTTCCGGAGGCGGATCCGGTCGCGGCGGCGGACGTCTCGGATTCGGAAGCCGCCGCGTACTGCGGCGCCGACGCGGCGGCCGTCACCGTGTCGAACGGGTGGGCCGTCTCGGATTCGGGAGCGGTCGAGGAATTCGACGCCGGCTCGCCCTCCGGCTCGGAACCGGATGCAGCGGGTGCTGCCTCGAACGCCGACTCGAGCCCCGCGCTCTGCGATTCGGGTCCGGACACTCCGGCGGCGGCCCAGAGCTCGGGCTCGGGTGCAGTGGTCGCGGACTCCGGTGCGGCGGCGAGCTCGGGGCCAGCGACGGACTCGAGGCCAGCCGACTCGGGCTCGGCGCCGTTCGCGAAGCCGGACTCGGTCTCCTCCAGCCCGGACTCCGCTGCGGTCGGGGCCGTGGGCGCCGGCTCCGAACCAGACTCGGGTGCCCGGGCGGTCGCGGACTCGGGCTCGGGTGCAGTGGTCGCGGACTCCGGTGCGGCCGTGAGCTCGGGGCCTGCCGACTCGGGCTCGGCGCCGTTCGCGAAGTCGGACTCGGTCTCCTCCAGCCCGGACTCCGTTGCGGTCGGGGCCGTGCGCGCCGGCTCCGAACCAGGCTCGGCAGACTCGGGTGCCCGGGCGGTCGCGGACTCGCGCCCATCTGCGAGCTCGGGTGCGGTGCCGTGGTCGGTCTGGGGCGCAGCCGCCGCCGGCCCGGGGGTGTCCTCGGAGTCGAAGTCAGGTGCGGCGGAGGTGGCGAGCTGGGACCCGGGCGTTGCCGCGGACTCGGAGGCCGCAGCGGACTCGGATACGCCAGCGGGTGCGGAGTCGGGTGCGGTAGCGGACGCGTCGGGTGCAGAGTCCGGTGCGGTAGCGGACGCGTCGTGTGGGGAGTCGGGTGCAGAGTCCGGTGCGGACTCGGGCGCGGCAACGGACTCGGGCGCAGCAACGGACTCGGGCGCAGCAACGGACTCGGGCGCGGCAGCGGACTCGGGCGCGGCAGCGGACTCGGGTGCGGAGTCGGGTGCGGAGTCGGGTGCGGAGTCGGGTGCGGTAACGGACTCGGGCGCGGCAGCGGACGCGGGTGCGGCAGCGGACGCGGGTACGGCAGCGGACGCGGGTACGGCAGCGGACGCGGGTGCGGCAGCGGACGCGGGTGCGGCAGCGGCAGCGGAGTCGGGCGCGGCAGCGGACTCGGGCGCGGCAGCGGACTCGGGCGCGGCAGCGGACTCGGGCGCGGCAGCGGACTCGGGCGCGGCAGCGGACTCGGGCGCGGCAGCGGAGTCGGGTACGGCAGCGGGCGCGGCAGCGGACGCGGGCGCGGCAGCGGACGCGGGCGCGGACTCGGCAGCGGACTCGGGTACGGCAGCGGACTCGGGTGCGGCAGCGGACTCGGAGTCGGGTGCGGCAGCGGACTCGGACGCGGGTGCGGCAGCGGACTCGGACGTGGGTGCGGCAGCGGACTCGGACGCGGGTGCGGCAGCGGACTCGGACGCGGGTGCGGCAGCGGACTCGGGCGCGGCACCGGACTCGGACTCGGCAGCCTCGGGTCGTTCTTCGTCTCCGAGCTCGAGCCCGGAGGAGCTCTGCGCTTCGGGCTCGGGCGTCGGCGCGGCGTCGTCCGACGCGTCGCCGCCCTCGGATCGGGGGAACGCGGACGGCTGGTCGCGCTCGTCTTCGCCGTCGTCGTCCTCGGAGACCACCGTCGAGCGGAGGTGGATCGGCGAGTGCGCGTCCGACTGGTAAATCTTGACCAGCCGCCGCTTGGCCATCTCGAGGATGGCCATGAACGTGATCACGAGGTCGTAGACCGTGACGTTCTCTTCGAAGAGGTCCTCGAACCGGACCTCGCGCCGCTCCCGAAGCACGTCGGTGAGCTGGCGCATGCGGTCCTGGATGCTGACGCCCTCCGGCGTGATCTCGAACGCCAGGTCCGCCTGCGCGCGCTTGAGCACCGAGTTGAAGGCGTCGAGGAGCTTGAACAAGCTCGTGCTCGCGAGCGGCGGTGGCCCGCTCGCGCGGGGCGCCTCCGATCCGCGCCCGAAGACGTCTCGCCCCGGGATGGGACGCGAGCCCAGCTGCTCGGCCGCGACCTTGTACTTCTGGTACTCCAGGAGGCGCCGGATGAGCTCGGCGCGGGGATCGATCTCGTCCTCCGGCTCCTCGTCGTCCTGGTCGTCCGGCTCCTGCGGCAGGAGCATCTTGCTCTTGATGTGGGCCAGCGTCGCGGCCATCACGAGGTACTCGCTCGCGATGTCCAGATCGAGCTTCTCCATCAGCGTGACGTACTGGAGATAGCGCTCCGTCACGAAGGCGATCGGGAGGTCCAGGATGTCCAGCTCGTGCTTCCGGATCAGATGCAGGAGCAGATCGAGCGGCCCCTCGAAGTCAGGCAGCGAGATCTGGAAGTCGGGATCCAGGGGCTCGAGGGACGTCTCGGACACAGGGCTCGATCTCGCTGCGATCGCGGCGATCGCGGAAGGCGGGGCGGAGCGTGTTACACCCGGCAGACCAGCGCGTCAAAGGCTACGATCGCCTCGTGTCCCGCTGCCCCGCGCTCTTCTGCGTGCTCCTCGCCGCCTGCGGTCCGCCCCCGGTTTCCGATGCCGGCGGCGACGCCCCCTCGGAGTGCGCCGGGCCAGGGACAGTGGAGGTGGGCCGCGGCGGCTCCCGGCTGCGCGCCCTGCCCTCTTCCGGCGGCGAGCTGCCCATCGTCGTGGGCGCGCAGGGCGGCATTCATGTCGTGGTCGGGGCCTGGGTGCGCGGTCTCGATCTGGACATGGTGATGACGTATCGACTCGAAGACCCGGCCGACGGATCACGCGTCGGAGATGAGACGAGCGTTCCCCTCTCCGCCGGCCTCTTCGCTCCGGATGGGGATCGATACGCCCGCCATCCCGACCTGATCGTTCTCGACAATGATACCCCCAGGGTCGACGATTTCGTGGAGCGCCGCGTGCTCCTGAGGGTCGAAGCGCGCTCCAATGACGGGGCCCATGCGTGTGACTCCCGGGAAGTGACGCTCACCTCGCCCTGAACGTCGGGCTGCCCCCGCTCGGGGGTATGCATCAAATGCGCACCCGTGACGTGCCGTTCACAGCGGCCCATTGCAGCAACAGTGTGTCCGAGGCTGCGCAGTGAGTGCGTCGAGGCCTACGCAGAACGGGGTCTGTCGTGCCGTTGTGGCGCTTCGAAGCGCCAGGGCTGCGTGGACACCAATCTCGGAACGCCCATCGATCCGAAGGGCATGGGTCGTGCGTACTCACTTGCGTACTGTCGGAGCAGCCGTGAAGTCGACCCCTCCCACCGCCCATGATGCACCTCCCGCGACCACCGCGTGGGTGGAGAGTGAGGCGTTCCGTCCGCTCGAGGACGGCGTGATCTTCTTCTCGGTGGAGGGCGCGCCGCGAGAGAGCTGTCGGACCTCGACCAAGCCCGACGGCTCGCTCACGTTCGAGACGACGCTCGAGGGGCGCGCGATCGCGGTCGACCGCGACGAGCTCCTCCTCCGCGTGGGCCCTCGCGTGGTCGCGGTGCGGCATCTGCTCCCGGGCGCCGTCTCGCTGGCGCCGCTGATCGGACAGGAGCTCACCGTCCGCGTCATCCAGCGCTATGGCGACCGCGGCCGCGCGACGATCGACGCGACGCTCCACGACGCCGAGGGCCGGCTGCTGCTCTGGGCGCGAGACGGTCGGCTGCCCGCCGATCCGGAGGGCCACGGGTTCGCGCTCCGCCTCGCCGTCGATGGGGACGCGCCGCGGCTCGTCACGCACGCCGACGCGCTCCTCGTGATCACGGCCCCGGGAGAAGGCGTGGTCGAGCGGCGCGGTGTGCAGCATCGCTTGCTCGTGCTCCGCGCCGCGCCGAGCGACGTCTCCTTCGTCCTGCTCCGCGCTTGAGCGTCTTTCGAGCTCCGCGCGGGGGCGGCCTGCTATCCTCGTGGGGATGGGCGAGCGAGACGGTGAGAGGCAGCTCGCCCCGGACGACGATCCGCTCGCCCCGAAGAGCAGCGCCGCGGGCCTGGAGCTGGATCTGTCGGGCGCGGCGCCGTCGCGATCGTCGAACGCGTTCCTCGGAGGCGGCGGGCGAATGCTCGACGATGGCCTCGACGGGCTCGGCGCGCCGACCGACCTGCCGACGCTCGAGCTGGACGAGCCCGCTCCGGATCGGACCTTCCCACGGCCCCAGGAGCCGCCACAGGCGCCCTCCCCTCCGCGGAGCGAGCCGGGAGAGTCGGGGGACTCGCCGACCGCGGCGCTGGATCCCGGCGCCGTCGACGCGCTGGCCGACTACGGCCCGCCACCGAGCAACCCGGTGGGCGTGGTGCCGTACGCGATCCTCGTGTTCCTGCGACGGCGCGCGCTGCAGAAGTCGCTCGCCGACCTCCGCCGCCTGAAGCAGACCGCCGAGACCGACCACGCGGAGGCGCTCGTGTCGCTGGGCCGCGCGCTCCACGCGCGCCCGGACGCCGACGCGCTCCGACCGCTCGCCGACGCGCTCCGCGCCGCCGACGAGACCGGCCGCGTCGCCGGCGAGCGGACCCAGGAATGGGAGCGCTCCCGGCACGCGGCGGACGCGCAGCGCGCGAGCCTCACCGAGAAGATCGCCCAGGCGGAGAGCGCCGCCGGCCCCTACCGCGACCGGGAGACGAAGCTCGCGACGCAGATGAACGTGCGCGAGACGGATCTCCGACGCGCCAAGGCGAAGCTCCAGCGCATCGAGATCGAGCTCCGCAACCCCGCCACCGAGCCGGACCGTCGCGCGCTGCTCGAAGCCGAGCGTGACGCGCGCAAGGCGGATGTCGACCAGGCGAAGGGCAAGGTCGACGAGCTCGCGCCGCAGCTCTCGGACGCGCGGCGCGAGCTGACCGTGATGCAGCAGGCCCTCAACGATCTGGAGACCCAGCGGCGGGCCGTCGACCAGGCCCAGACGCGGTCCGAGAAGGTCCACCTCACCACGGCCGGCGAGGCGGAGACGCATTACCACGCCGCGGTCCGTCACCTCGCGGAGCAGGCCATCCTCCGGAACGCGGCGCCCGCCATCGCGCCGACCGAGGCCAGCAAGGCGCAGACGATGCGGGCGACGCTCGAGTCCCGCGAGCGCGAGGTGCGGCTCCACGAGGCGGCGTTGCGCGCCTACGACCCCAAGGCCTTTCAGCGAGGCGTCGCCGTGCTGGGCGGGGCTGCGCTGCTGCTCGTCGCGATGCTCCTGTTCGCCTTGATCCGCTGAACCGCTTTGGCGCCAACGAAAGACGCCCGACGCGGAGAGCGCCGGGCGTCCATCTCGCTCTCGCGAATGGGATGATGTCTCAGGGGAACGGGAACGGGAAGCCGCCGTCGCCGCCCATGCCGCCGTCGCCGCCGAAGCCGCCGCCGGTGCACATGGCGCCGAAGAACGGGACCTCCATGCCGCAGCAGACGCCGGACTCGCCGCCGCTGGGCCCGCCCGGGAAGCCGCTGCCGCCGCTGACCACGCAGGTCTCGTCGTCGGCGGTGTCGCAGGCGACGCCGCAGCCGCAGTTCGTGTCCGTGTTCGCCACGCACGCGTCCTCACAGCAGCTCTCGCCGAGATCGCCCGGCGCCGGGAACATGCCCGCCGTGGGCGGCCGGCACGCGGGGCTGCTGCCACAGCGGCAGCTGCCGTCCACGCAGCTCGGCCCGTTGGCGCCGCAGGCGTTCCCGCACGCGCCGCAGTTCATCGCGTCCGAGGTGACGTCGACGCATGCGCCGCCGCAGCACGCCTCGCCCGCGCCGCACGCGCCGCCGCTGGCGCCGCAGACGCACATGCCGCCCGAGCAGCTCTCGCCCTCCGCGCAGCTGTTGCCGATGGCGCCGCAGTTCCGCGGATCCGTCGAGAGGCTCACGCACTGGAAGGTGCCGCCCGAGCTGACGCACACGTCGCCCGCGAGGCACTGGTCGAACTCGCCGCACAGGCAGCGCGGCGCGCCTTCGGTGCCCCCCCCGGGGATGCTGCACGAGCTGGCGCGCTCCATGTCGCAGGCGATGCCGCACCCGTTGCAGTTCTGGAAAGACGAGTCGGTCCGCTGATCGCCGGTCGGCGAGCTCCGCCGCACACACGAGGTGCCGCAGCAGCGCTCGCCCACGGTGCACTCTGGCCGGCAGTCGCCGCCGGTCATGCCGCCACCGTCACGCCCGCCGGTGCCGGAGTCGAACGGCCCCCCCATCATGCAGGTGCCGGACTGGCAGACGCCCGAGGCGCACGCGATCCCGCAGCCGCCGCAGTGGTTCGGGTTGTTGCTGAGCAGCACGCAGGTGCTGTCGCAACAGTTCTCGAAGTCACCGCAGGCCGGATCGCACGTGGTCCCCATCGGGTTCTCCGCGCAGCCCGCCACCAGCAGCCCCAACGACAGCCCCACGATGAACGCGAGGCCAACCTTTCTCGGATCCCAATTCATCTCGACATCACCTCGAACTGCAAACGAGAAGGGTCCGCCCCCCCTACGCCAAAGCCCGGTCAGCCTACGCCCGAACCGGGCGCCACCGAAATGTCACCGGGCTCCGGCGGTGAGGGTGCTCACTCGCGGTGAGCCGTTGAAATCATGCGACAATCCCACGTTCGCTCGCCACCCGCCGCCTCTGTCAGCGGGCTGTAAGCGTTTCTCTCACCCGCTCTGCAGCGCGTCGAGGGCCTCGAGCACCTTCTCGACGTGGCCCTTCACGCGGACCTTCGGGAAGATCTTCCGGACCTTGCCCGCGGGGTCGATGATCACCGTGCTCCGGATGATCCCCATCGACTTTCGCCCGTACATGTTCTTCTCGCCCCAGGCCCCGTACTTCTCGATGACCTTGCCGTCGGGGTCGCTCAGCAGCGCGAAGTTCAGATCGTGCTTGTCCCTGAACTTGCAGTGGGACTCGACGCTGTCCTTGCTGACGCCGAAGACCACCGCCTCGTGCTTCTCGAGCGCCTTCGCGGCGTCCCGGAAGTCCTGGGCCTCGGTGGTGCAACCGGGCGTCATGTCGCGCGGGTAGAAGTAGATCACCACCCACTTCCCGGCCTGGTCCTTCAGCTTCACCTTGCCCCCCTCGGAAGAGTCGAGGGTGAACGCGGGCGCCTTCTTTCCTTCTTCGATCATCGTCGCTCCTCTCGGATTTCGCGGCGGGGAGAGTAACCCCTTCACGAGGCCTGGGAGCGGCCGTTGTGGCTCGGCATGACCATGCACGTCCGAGCAGTGTTCCGTCCTCTCCTCGTCCTGGCCATCGGCGTGGCGCTGCTCACGCCCGCCACCGCCTCCGCCGACGCGGACGCCCGGCGGGAGCTCCGGAGCGTCGCGCGCGAGCTCCATCGCTACGACGTCGCCGGCGGGACACAGGATGTCTTGCGGAGGCTGACCCGCGTCCTCGCGCACGCCGAGGGCGCGGACTCCCGCGAGGCCCGCTTTCTCCGCGCGGTCGCCGCGTCCGACATGGTGCTGATCTCCCACGGTCAGGGCCGCGAGCGGTTGCTCCCCGAGGTCGCCGAGGCGCTCGGCGTGCCGGAGGACCAGCTGGTGCCGTTCCTTCGAGAAGAGCTCGCGAGCCTCGACATGGGCGTCTACGCGGAGGTCGCCGGCGACTGCGCGTGGGCGCTCGAGGCGATGGCCAGGCACCTCGACGACCCCCGCTTCCTCCACGCCGGCCGGGGCGAGCGCCGCGACGTGCTGTACGTGCACGCGGTGGTCGACGCGCTCGGGCAGCCCGACGAGATCGCGCGCCTCTCGGCGCTCGGCCAGGCGCCCTGCCCCGACGGGCAGCCCTGCCCCGCGGCGGCGTTCAGCGAATCCGGTCAGCGCGCGATCGGCGCGCTCCGTGAGGCGAACGCGGCGCTGACCCGCCTGGAGCGCATCAGCGAGACCGACGAGCCCCTCCTCGCCTCCATGGCCGCGCTCGTCGCAGTGGACGGCGCCGTGCTCCGCACCAGCGCGATCCGCCCCACCCCCAGCGTCCCGCTCGAGATGGGTGTGCACGGGGTCGGCGGCCGGGGCACCGAGGCGGGCAGCGAGCTCGTCTTCGTCGTGGACGCCTCGGGCATCCGCTACGCCTACGTGCCGACGGTCCGCATCGTGCGGAACGAGGTGGTGCTCGAGGCCACCGGCTCTCCGTCGCTCCCGGCCTGGGGGACCATCCCCTTCCGCGACGACGGCCGCGCCGCCGTCATGCCGTACGACGCCCTCGTCGAGCCCCTCGCGGCGCTGTCTCGCGAGGTCCCGGACGCGGCGATCGGCGTCGCGGCCGCCTCGGGCGTCCCGTCGATCCAGATCTCGCGGATCATCATCACCATGGTTCGCGCGGGGATGGCGGCGCCGTCGTTGCTCGGACGTGGCCAGAGCGGCGAGCTGCGGAGCTTGCCGGTCGAGTTCGTCATGGGCGAGGACCAGAGCCAACCCATGGAGCTGTTCGTCCGGCTCGGCGGCTACACGCTCGACCGTCGCGGTCGCTCCACCGACATCCCGCGCGTGCGCGACGCGGCCGGCCTGCACTTCGACGTGGCCGCGCTCGAGCGCGCCGCGCGAGACCACGGCGGCGCTCCGGCCGCGCTCCGCTACATGGGCGTGGTCGAGTGGGGCGCGGTGCTCGACGCGGCGTTCCACCTCCGCTCCGAGCCCGGCGACCTCCACCTGGTTCTGTACTGAGCCTGTCGCCGCTACGTTGACGCCCTCTCACCTGGCCGCTACCGTCCCCGCGCTTTTCGCGGGACATGCAGCTACGTGGCAAGAGAGCGTTGATGACGGGCGTGACCGGCGGGCTTGGCCCCGCCTTGGTCGAGGCCTTCCTCGCGCTCGGCGCAGAAGTGCTCGCCACGGGTCGCCGCCGCACGGCGCTCGACGAACTGCGCGCGGGCGTGTCCCACCACGAGCGTCTTCACACCGCCGAGTGTGACGTCGGCGACGCCGAGGGCACCGAGGCGCTCTTCGACGCGTGGGCGCGCAAGGGCGCTCCGGACGTCGTCGTGCACGCGGCCGGCGCCTGGGTGGATGGCCCGCTCGAGTCGCAGAGCGACGACGCCATCGAGCGCGTCGTGCGCGACAACTTCACCTCGGCCGCCCTGGTCCTGCGGGCCGCCATGCGCCGCATGCGTCCCACCGGCCGCGGCAGCGTGGTGATGATCGCCGCCTCCCGCGCGGCCGATCCCGACGCGAGCGAGGCCCTCTTCGGCGCGGCCAAGGCGGCCGTGGTGCACCTCGTCGAGGCGACGGCGAAGGACAGCGGCGGCGTGCGCATCAACGCCGTCTTGCCGGGCGTGCTCGACACGGACGAGAACCGCGCGAAGCTGCCGGGCCCGGTGCGCGGGCGGGTGGCGCCCGCCGAGGTCGCGCGGGCCGCCCTCTGGCTCGCGAGCGACGAGAGCGGCGGCGTCAACGGCGCGAGCGTACGGCTCGCCTGACGCGAGAGAGTTTGGTTGGGGGAGAGCGAGCGGGCTGTGGTTGCCCGCGATGATGGTTGGAAGGGGCGGGAGCCCCAGATGGAGGATCGGATGAGTCGGATTGGAACCTTGATGATCTGCGCGGCGACGCTCGCGCTCGGCCTGGGCTGTGACGACGGCCGCGGTGGTGAAGACGGCGGCGGCATCGTCCTCATGGACAGCGGCCCCGACACGACGCCGGACACCGGCACCCCGCCGCCCCCCACGGACAGCGGCCCCGGCGACTCCTGCCCGCCGATGGAAGCCCCGGCCCCTTCCCCGGCTCCGGTTTGCGCGGCGTCGACCCTCTCCTGCCTGATGGGCGCCATGACGGCCGAAGACCAGCAGGCATGCATCGACGCGGACCCCATGCCGATGGAGTGCGACGCCTGCATCCTGCAGGACCTCATCTTCACCTGCTCCAACCCGATGGGCGGGGGCTGTGACGATCAGTGGGGCGAAGTTCAGTGCTGCCTGGCCGACGAGTGCGGAAGCACGCCGGCCGGCCCCGAGCGCGAGGCGTGTTTGAACGCGGCGATCGGTGACATGGCGACGCCGGGGCCCTGCGCTGGCGACTTCAGCACCTTTGCGATGTGCGCCAACTCGGCCGCGATGGCCGGTCGGTGCGGAATCACGCAGGCGTGCTTCATGATGTCGGGCGGCTTCAACCCGGACTTCCGGCCGTTCCGGCCCATTCCCCATCAGTACTGGATGGAAGCCGGCGCGCTGTTCCAGAGCCTTCCTTCCGTACGCTGACTCCAAAGAAAAGATAGGAGTCCTAAGAGGGTGTGACGTCGCGTACGTCACACCCTCTTTGTCTTCTGCTCGTCGCAACATCTGATGGGGTCACGACCACACACGTTCCCTACTGACGAAGGTCCACTGGTCAGCGACAGACCGCTTCGGCCGTGAAGCGCGCCTGCGTAACTTCCACGGCTGAGCGACCGGACGTGGAGCCTGCGGTTACGCCGAAGCGCCAACGAGACCCTGGGGATACCGTCGCCCCGCATGAAGTGCCTCCGCCGGAGTTCGTGCACCGAAGTGGCAGGGAGACGAAGCTCGGGAAGTGGCCCTCGATCGTCGTCTCGTCGCTCGGGGTGGACGGATCATCAGGGGTAACGACCAGCCGCAGCCACGTACTCACCGTGCTCCCGCTGGGTCCGTCGAGGCGCGTGTTCGGCGAACTGCTGCTCAAGTTCATACGCGCGCTGCCTGTGAGCCGCAGCAGGTGCACGGTGTCGGCGCTGGAGCCCGCGTACCGGTGCTCTAGCGCAAAGCCGGGCCCGATGGGAATGCTGGACGAGAACCCCGGACCTAGCGTGGGCATGACCGAGTCAGGGACCAACACCAGCGCCCACCCGACAGCTGGACTGGCGCTGCCTGCCTCCGCGGATACCCGGACGTACAGGTCCAGCGGATCATACCCAATCTCGATCGCGTCCTGCAGATACAGGGCGCCCTCGTCGTAGGGCGTCGAAGCCCTGAGGATCCTCTCGGCGGGGGACATGCAAAGCGGATCGCCTCCACAATCCGAGTAGGCTGAACCCAGCCGCGTCCGGGGCAGCGACAACAGGCTCCCCGTCGAATCGGCCACGAATGGACGCTCTTGGGCAAGCCCCATGCCGCTGTCGTCGCAGTAGTCGCAGGTCGCCGCGCTCTCGGGCGAAGTGAAGGCCGCGTCTACCCACGTGCAGCTGGCGCTGCAGCGGCGGCTGCCCGGGTTGCCGCACATCGTCACCCCCGACGCGGTTGTGCTCTGGACGCAGTCGAAGTCCTCGTCGGTGCGCGCGTCGCAGTCGTCGTCGCCGCCGTCGCAGGTCTCGGCCCGCGGGAGTACGCCGGAGCAGGGACCCCAGGTGCCGGCCGAGGTGCAGGTCTGGGACCCCGCCGAGCAGCGGCCCACGTCGGTGCCGCAGGGGCGCGTGTCGCCCAGGCTGCAGCCGCAGCCGCCGGGTACGTCGTCGATGCCCCCCATCGGGCCGCCCGAGCAGTCGTTGTCGATGCCGTCGCAGATCTCGGCCGCGGACGGGTTGACCATCCCGTTCGAGTCGTCGCAGTCGTCGTCGTTGTCGACATACGAAGAGCCCTCGTCTCCCGGGCAGAAGTCCATGCGCATGGCGGGATCCCCGAAGCCGTCCCGATCCGCGTCGAGGTAGAACGGGAGCCGGCCGTCCTCGTCGCTGACGCCGTCGCAGTCCTCGTCGCCCATGCCGCAGGGGTCGTACGGCGTGCCGCCCATCAGCCGCGGATAGACCGCGCCGGGACACTCCATCGGCCAGGTCCCCGAGACGCAGCGCTGCGTGCTCCGTCGGCAGATGCCGACGCCAGCCTGCGCCATCGGCGGGCCGCACGGCTGCTCGGCGCCGTCGGTGCACGCGCAGCCACCCACACGGTCGTCGGCGGTGCCGCTGCAGTTGTTGTCGACGCCGTCGCACACCTCGGACGCCGCCGGGTTGACGGCGCCGTCCCGGTCGTCGCAGTCCTCGCCGCGCAACACCCAGCCGGTGGGCGCCGTGCACTCCATCATCGTCATGGAGCCATCGCCGAAGTTGTCACCGTCGACGTCCCGGTAGTAGGTCTCGAGCACGCCCTCGTCGATGCGGGTGTCGCAGTCGTTGTCTCGACCGTCGCAGGCCTCGACCCCGCTCGTGTTGATGGTCGCGCGCGCGTCGTCGCAGTCGGTGCCGCGGTTCTCGCCGCCGTCGTCGCGGCGGTTGAAGCACGCGACCGCGATGAACCCGTCGCCGTCCCGATCGCCATCCCGCGCGACGGGGTCATGAATGGTCGAGGTGTCGCAGTCCTCGTCGAGCCCCTCGGCGTCGCAGACCTCCTGGGCGGTCCCGTAGCGCCGGGCGTCCTCGTCGTCGCAGTCCGTCCCTCCGCAGGACGGGCGCGGGTCCCCGTCGCCGTCGCCATCCCCGTTCATCATCGGGCCGTCCGAACAGGCATCGTCACGGCATGCGGCCATGGCTTCCTCGCAGATCTGGCCGGCGCCGCAGGGGCTCATGGCGCGAACGCAGCCGTCGGGAGCGGCGTCGGCGCTGGCCGGGTCGCAGCGCTCGACGCCCGTGCAGAAGAGACCATCGTCGCAGTCGCTGTCCCGCTCGCAGGCCGGGCCCGCGTCGTCGCGGCCCCCTCCACCGTCGGGGTTCGTGACCTCGCCGTCGCTCCCCGAGTCGACGGGGCCGGTGTCTCCCCCACACCCGTAGAGTCCGACCAACAGCGTCAACGCCCAAGCTCTCTTCGTCATCGTTCCTCCTCCGCGGATCGCGCCCGCGGCCCCTTCATCGACGCACGCCGCCACCGGTTGCGTGCGACACGCCAGAACGACACGACCCTTGCATGTACACCGCAAATGTCAACAGATGATGCCGAGTTGATGCGGGGACGGGGAGCCGAGGCTCGGCTGTGCTATCTGCCCCTCGTGAGCGCGCGCACCGTCATCGTCGGCGACGTCCATGGCTGCCGGCTGGAGCTCGAGGACCTGCTGGGGGAGATCGGGTTCGCCGGCGGGGACACCCTGATCGGCGCGGGGGATCTGCTCGGGAAGGGGCCCGATGGCGCGGGGGTGGTGAGGCTCTTTCGCGAGGGCGGGCACACGTCCGTGCTGGGCAATCACGACGCGAAGGTGCTCGCGTGGCGACGAGGGGAGCGGAGCCTGAAGGGGAGTCATCGCGAGCACGCGGACGGGATGACGGACGCGGACTGGGCCTGGCTCGAGGGGCTGCCGCTCTGGCTGCGGCTCCCGGACCACGGCGCGATCGTCGTGCACGGCGGTATCGTGCCGGGCCGGCCGGTGGAGTCGCACGATCCGAGCGTGCTCATGAACCTCCGCTCGCTCACCCCCGAGGGACTGCCGAGCAAGATGGTGGAGGACGGGGTGCCGTGGGCGAGCTGCTGGCGCGGGCCCGAGATCGTGGTCTTCGGGCACGACGCGCTCCGCGGGCTGCAGGTCTACGAGAAGGCGATCGGCCTCGACACGGGCTGCGTGTACGGCGGGGAGCTGACGGCGCTGGTGCTGCCCGAGGCGCGCATCGTGAGCGTGCCCGCGCGCGAGGCCTACACTCCCCTCGAGGCTTGAAGTGAAGGCTCGAACCATCCGGCTCTGCCCGCGCGCGCAGCTCGATCCTCGCGACGTCCGCGTGGTCCCGCTGGAGCGGGACGAGCACGGGCGGCCGCGCGAGGCGCTCGTGCTGCTCGACGAGGAGGGCGAGATCCGCGCCTACCTCAACCGCTGCGAGCACCTGCCGATCCCGCTCGACGGAGGCTCACGCGAGTTCCTCTCGGAGGACGGCAGTCACCTGCGCTGCGGCACGCACGGCGCCCTGTTCCGTCGCGAGGACGGGCTCTGCATCGTCGGGCCGTGCAAGGACGAGTCGCTGCTGTCGCTCCCGATCCGGGTGGCCGAAGACGGCTGGGTCGAGCTGATCGAGTAGCGCTACTCGGCGCTGACGGCCGCGTCGCCGTCAGCCACCGACGCCGGGGTGGAGAGCGGGCCGAGCTTGTTCCACGGCTTGTCTTCGCTGTGCTTCAAGAGCTGCGGGCGCGCCGTCAACACCTCTACCCCGTTGCGAGTCACCGCGATGGTGTGCTCGAACTGGGCGCTGAGGCTGCGGTCCTTGGTGAGCACGGTCCAGTGATCGCTGAGGATCTCGGTCTTGAAGTGACCGACGTTCACCATGGGCTCGATGGTGAAGACCATGCCGCGGCGCAGGCGCTTGCCCGCGCTGGGCTCGTAGTAGTGCGGGATCTGCGGCGGCATGTGGAACTCGCGCCCGACGCCGTGGCCGACGAACTCGCGCACGACCGACAGGCCCTCGCCCTCGACGTAGTCCTGGATGGCGCGGCCGATGTCACGCACCCGCGCGCCGTCCTTGACCGCCTGGATGCCGAGCTCCAGCGCCCAGCGCGCGGTCTCGACCACGTGCTTGGCCTCTTCGCTCGGCTCGCCGATGTAGAAGGTGGCGCTGGTGTCCCCGTGGAAGCCGTGCTCCTTGGGGTAATAGATGGTGACGTCGACGTTGATGATGTCGCCGTCCTTCAACACCTGCTTCGCGTCCGGGATGCCGTGGCAGACGCAGTCGTTGACCGACGTGCACACGCTCTTCGGGAACGGCGGGTTGCCGTAGTGGAGCGGCGAGGGGTAGCCGTCGTGGTCGAGGATCCACTCGTGCACGAGCGTGTTGATCTCCTCGGTGTTCATGCCCGCGCGGAGATTCTCGCCCACCATGACGAGGCACTCGGCGGCCAACCGGCAGGACTTTCGCATGCGATCCAGCATGCGCGGGTTCATGATCTCGACGCCCAAGGTGACTCCTCTCCCGTGGTCGTACCGCGCCCCGACCGCCCCCGCAACGCGGGGAGTGAGCGGCGGGCGCGACGTATGAGACCCTCGGAGCGTACGTGGAAGCCTGGGACATCGACGCGCTGAGCGGGAAGGTCCTCGACGGGACCTTTCGGGTGGACGAGCCGCTCGGACGCGGCGGCATGGGCGCCGTGTTCGCGGCCACGCACCTGCGCACGGGGCGACGCTACGCGGTGAAGGTCCTGCTGCCCGAGATCGCGGTGCGGCGCGACGCGGTAGCGCGGCTGAAACGGGAGGCCGAGACGATCGGGGCGCTCGGCCACGCGAACGTGGTCGGGGTGCACGACATCCGCGAGACCGACGGGCTGGCGTGGCTGGTGATGGATCTGCTCGAGGGCGAAGACCTCGCCGCGCGCATGAAGCGCGTCGGGCGGATGCCCCTCGACGCCGCGGTGACGCTGCTGGCGCAGATGGCGGCGGGGCTGGAGGCCGCGCACGCGAAGGGGCTGGTGCACCGCGATCTGAAGCCGGCGAACGTCTTCCTCGCGCGGCAACCCGGGATGCCCGAGCGCGCGGTGCTGCTCGACTTCGGGCTCGCGAAGAGCTTCGAGAACGCGGCGATGGACCTGACGCAGAGCGGCGTCGTGATGGGGACGCCGCAGTACATGTCGCCCGAGCAGGCGAACGGGCAGCCGCTCGACGCGCGCGCGGATCTCTACGCGCTCGCCACGATCTTCTACGAGATGCTCGCGGGGGAGCCCCCGTTCCGCGCGCCCACCCTCCCCGCGCTCTTCGCGAAGCTCGCCACCGCGCCGCCGCCGCCGATCGACCTGCACCGCCCCGACCTCCCGGTAGAGCTGACCGCGGTGCTCGAGCGCGCGCTCGCGAAGGCGCCTGGGGACCGTTTCCCGAACGCGACGAGCCTCGTGGCCGCGGTGCGCGCGTGCGCCTCGGTGGGGACGCTCCCGCACACCGTCGCCTCGCCGCTGAGCGCCCGCCCTCCTCCGCCGACGCCGATCGGGAACCACGCGCAGTCCTGGCCCCGCGACGGGGTGGACGCCCACGCGCCGACGATGGCCACCCCGTCGGGGGTGACGCCGGGGATCCCCGCCGCGCCGTCCGGGGCCGGAGCGCCGCGCGCCTCGAGCGCCTGGGCGTGGCTCGTCGGCGTGCTCGCGATCGCGTTCTTCGTGGTCGCGGGCGCGGGCGTGGGTCTCTACTTCTGGTACCTGTCGAAGGTCACCGAGCAGATGGCCCAGGCGCCGATCGCGCTCCAGCAGCAGCAGGACGAGGCCATCGCGCGCGCCCGTGCGCAGGAGACGGCGCGCGAGGCGGCAGCTCGGGAACGGGCGGCGGCTCGGGAACAGGAGGCAGCTCGCGAGCTGGCCGAGCCTCTCGAGCCGGCGGCGGCGGTCGGGGAAGACAACAGCGCGGAAGAGGGGCCCGTGACCCCCGTCGAGGTCGCGCGCGCGCGCCCGCGGCGCCGACCGCGCGCGGTCCGGTCGAGCCCGCAGGTCGCGGCGGCGTCCACCGGATCCACGGGCCAGGCGCCCGCCGCTCCGCCACCGGCGACGGGCCCACCCGCGACGGGCCCACCCGCCGGCGTCCAGGAGTCGGTCGCGTTCATGGGTCGGCGCGACTACGCGGGCTGCGTGCGCGAGACGCACCGCCACCCGGTCTCCGAGCCCCTGCTCGCCACCCGCATGAGCTGCTCCCACTTCGGCGGCGACACGGCGGAGCTGTCACGGACCTGCGCGGAGATCCGGCGGCGCTACCCAGAGAGCGGCTACAACCGGTCGTGCGCGTCGCTGATGAGCACGCACTGACGGAAATAGGCGAAACCCGGAACGGGGGCGACCGTTCCGGGTTTCAGGGGGATCCGGCTCGCGGGGCGACGCTCACCGGATGGCAGCCCGCGTCAGGGAGGCGACGCGGATTGCTACATCTTCAGCTCAGTATCCGAAGTCGAGCTCCTGCGGACCGTCCTCTTCCTCTTCGACGACGCGCTTGTGAATGTTCGCTTCGTTGTAGAGGTCGTCGAGCGACCACCCGAGCTTGATGTGGGAGCGAATCTCCTCGCGCTCGAACTCTTCCAACGAACGGTACGACTTGGGTCCACGCATGAGCAGCCTTCCTCTTCCTATCGATTCTGAGCAGACGGACGCGCATCCCGACGTGGGCGAAACGTCAGGACGCGTGGCTCACGCCCGGCATCACGATCGACACCCCAGAACACACGCTGCAGCACCCGGCGCGCGCCGCGGGGGAGGTCCGCGTCGGCAGCGAGCACCGTCGAGAGAGCCGACGGTCGAGCTGTTCGTGTGTTGTTGAGTGTCATCCGCAACCACCTTGTCCTACATCTGAGTACCTTCTACCACTGCGATCTGGGAGTGAGAAAAAAAGCGCGCGAAGTACGTCAGTCGCGCCGTTCACGCTCCGTCTGCGTTGCCGTCGGGGCCGCGTGCTGGTAGACGATGCACCTCCCGAGACCCGGGTGATCTGATGGGCAAAGTCGTCGCGATCGCGAATCAGAAGGGCGGCGTGGGTAAGACCACGACGGCCGTGAATCTCTCGGCGAGCCTCGCCATCGCCGACCAGCGCGTGCTGCTCGTCGACATGGACTCGCAGGGCAACGCCACGAGCGGGCTCGGCGTCTCGCACCGCAAGGTGCAGCGGGGCACGTACGAGATGCTCATCGGGCAGGAGCGGCTCGAGGACATCGTCGTCGGCACGGAGCTGGAGAAGCTCTTCCTCGCCCCCTCCTCGCCCAACCTCGCCGCGGCCGGGCTGGAGCTGGTGGATCTCGGCGACCGCTTCTACCGCCTGCGCGAGGCGCTCGAGCGCGCCCGCTCCACCTACGACTACGTGCTGATCGACTGCCCGCCGTCGCTCGGCATCCTCACCATCAACGCGCTCGTCGCGGCGGACATGGTCATCGTGCCGATGCAGTGCGAGTACTACGCGCTCGAGGGCCTGGGCGACCTGACCAACACCATCGAGCGCATCCGCATGGGGCTCAACGAGAGCCTCGAGCTGGACGGCGTGCTCCTGACGATGTGGGACCCGCGCAGCAACCTCTCCAAGGAGGTCGCGCAGGAGGTCCGCAAGCACTTCCGGGTCTACCAGACGACCATCCCGCGCAACATTCGCCTCGCCGAGGCGCCGTCGCACGGCAAGCCGGTCTACCTCTACGACTCGAGCTCGCGGGGCAGCCACACGTACCTGAACCTCGCTCGAGAGCTGCTCGAGGAAGCGGACGAGGCGGCCTGAGGTGGCGAAGCGGCGACTCGGACGTGGGCTCGACGGCATGCTCCCCACCGCGCCCCCCAAGGCGGCGGGGGGCGAGGCCGCGGCGCCGGCGAAGAAGGCGCAGGGCTTCGAGGCGAACATCGAGGACGTGCACCCCAACCGGGAGCAGCCCCGCACGCGCTTCGACGACGCCAAGCTGGACGAGCTGGCGGCCTCCATTCGCCACCTCGGTGTGCTCGAGCCCATCCTCGTGCGCGAGCGCGCGGGTCAGCCGGGCTACGAGATCATCGCGGGCGAGCGGCGCTGGCGCGCGGCGCAGCGGGCCGGCCTCAAGCGGGTGCCGGTCTTCGTGCGCGAGCTGGGGACCGACGAGGCGTTCGAGGCGGCGCTGGTCGAGAACCTCCAGCGCGAGGACCTCAACCCCATCGAGACCGCGAAGGCGTTCCAGCGCCTGGTCGACGAGCACGGCCACACGCAGGAGTCGGTCGCGCAGCGGGTCGGCAAGGACCGCTCGACCATCGCCAACGCGCTGCGGCTCTTGAAGCTGCCGCCGCAGGTGCTCGATCTGCTCGAGGACGCCCAGCTCAGCGAAGGCCACGGCCGCGCGCTCCTCGGCGCGCCGGACGTCGCGGCGATGAAGCGCCTCGCGGCGGCCGCGGTGAAGAAGGGCTGGAGCGTGCGCGAGACCGAGCGCCGCGTCCGGGCCGAGGCGCGCGGAGAGAAGCCGGCCGAGGAGAAGGCCGCCTCGAGCAAGAGCGCCAACGTCAAAGACCTCGAGCAGCGCCTGAGCCGCAGCCTCGGCGCCCCGGTGGCCGTCGAGGACAAGAAGGGCAAGGGCAAGCTCGTCGTCAACTACTCGAGCTACGACGAGCTCGACCGGATCCTGGCCCAGATCCTGGACTGATCAGCGCAGCACGAAAGGCCAGCTGATCACCACGGGGCCATCGCACAGCCGCGCGGGCGACGGCACGCGGGACAGCCGCCCTCCCCCGCTCCGAGCTCCCCTCGACGCCGGCCGCTCGGTCGCCGGATACCCGGGGAGCGTGAACGCCATCTCGAGGCAGCTCTCGGCCGCGGCGTCGAGCTCTCCCGGCGCCTCCGAGACCGCCACCTCGGTGGCCTTGCCCGACGGGTCGACGGCCACCCGCATCACGTAGCGGCCGGCAGGCAGCCCGAAGCGCGCCTCGCAGGCCGCCACCGCGGGGTGCGCGGTCCGGAGCGCCCGCCCGTACGGCTCCCGCGAGATCGAGCAGGCCCGCGCCGGCGCCGCCAGCGAGAGGCCGAGCCCCAGGATCACCATCGACGTCAGCCGCCAGCGCACCCAGGGCCGACACTCTCACCGGGCGCGGGTTCCCTCGTGGTCAGCCCCCAGCGCGCGCCCAGGCCGCGTCGACGGTGTTCTGGAGCAGCATCGCGATGGTCATCGGGCCGACGCCGCCGGGCACGGGGGTGATCCACGAGGCGCGCTCGAGGGCGGCGTCGTAGTCCACGTCGCCGCAGAGGGAGCCGTCCTCGAGGCGGTTGATGCCGACGTCGATGACGATGGCGCCCTCCTTCAGCCAGTCGCCCTGGACCATCTTCGGCCGACCGACCGCGGCGATCACGATGTCGCTCTCCCGGACCCGCTCGGCCAGGTCCTGGGTGCGCGAGTGCGCCATGGTGACCGTGCAGTGCTCGGCGAGGAGCATCTGGGCGATGGGCTTGCCGACGAGGTTGCTGCGCCCGAGCACCAGCGCGCGCTTGCCGCTGAGCGAGACGCCCGTCTCCGCGAGGAGGCGCATGCACCCGCGGGGCGTGCACGGCCGCAGGCCGTCCCGACCCACCATGAGGAAGCCCGCGTTGATCGCGTGCAGGCCATCGACGTCCTTCGCCGGGAGGATGCGGTCCGTGGTGCGCAGCTCGTCGAGCTGCTCCGGGAGCGGGAGCTGCACGAGGATGCCGTCGACCGCGTCGTCCGCGTTCAGCTTCGCGAGCAGCGCGAAGAGCGCGTCCTCGCTCGCGTCGGCAGGCAAGCGATGCACCTCGCCGCGGATGCCGGCCTTACCCGCCGCGCGCTCCTTGTTGCGCACGTAGACCTGGGACGCGGCGTCCTCGCCGACGAGCACCACCTCGAGGCCGGGCTGGCGTCCGTGCGTGGCCAGGAATCGCGCCGCGCTCTCGGCGACCTCCTCCCGGACCTGCTTGGCGATGGCTTTGCCGTCGAGCTTCTGTGCGGTCATCGGATCCTCCTCAGACGGGGTGGATGTGCAGGGTCAGCGGGTGGCCCTCGACCTCCGCGTCGACGCGCTCCCCCTGGCCCTCGCCGCTGCGGTCGAAGGAGACGGCCAGGACCTGGTCGCGCACGTAGGCCGCGTGCTCGCCGAGGGCCGTCGCCAGCTCCTCGTCCGCCGTCTCCCAGCGCAGCTCGATCCGCGCCTCGAACGGGAGATCCATGTCCTTGCGCGCGCGCTGCACGCGGTTGACGACCTCGCGGGCCAGGCCGGTGCGCTTGAGCGCGTCGGTCACGCGCGTGTCGAGCACGACGACGCGCCCCTTGAAGCTCGCGGCCGCGAAGTCCTCCTTCGCCTCGAGCCGGATCTCGATCTCGTCGGGGCCCAGCTCGATGGGGCCGTCCGAGAGCTCGAGGCCGATCTTGCCGTCCTGCTCCATCTGCTCGTAGAGCGCGCCGCCGTCCGCGCCCTGCAGCGCCTTCTTGATGAGCGGGACGCGCTTGCCGTGCTTGGGGCCGCAGACCCGGAAGTTCGGCAGGAGCGAGAACTCGACGTACTTCTGGGGCTCGTCCGTGAAGCTGAGCTCCTGGATGTTGAGCTCGTCGGTGATCGCGTCGGCGAAGCGCTCGAGGGTGTCCCGCTCGTCGTCGTCCGCGACCACCACGATGGCCTCCGCGAGCGGCTGGCGGACCTTGAGCTTGTGCGCCGCGCGGACCCGCTGGCCGAGGGTCACGACGTTGCGCGCCGCCTCCATCTGCGCGCGGAGCGCGTCGTCCTGACGCGCGTCGTCCGGCTCGGGGAAGGCGTCGAGGTGCACCGACTCCGGGCAGCCGTCGATGCCCTTGCGCGCGAGGTTCTGGTAGAGCGCCTCGGCCAGGTACGGCGTGAAGGGCGCGAGCACCTTCGAGAGCTCGACCAGCACCTCGTAGAGGGTGGCGAAGGCGGCGTCCTTGTCCTGCGACTCGCCCTTGGCCCAGAAGCGCGCCCGGCTGCGGCGCACGTACCAGTTGCTCAGGCTGTCGACGAACTCGCCCAGCCGCCGCGCGGACGGGTGGGTGCGGTAGGCGTCCATCTCGGCCCGCACCTCGCGGACCGTCGCGTCGAGCTCCGCCAGGATCCAGCGGTCCATGTCGGTCCGCGCCGCGAGCGGCGGGCGCGACGAGCGCGGGTTCCACTCGTCGATGTTCGCGTAGGTGACGAAGAAGGAGTAGCAGTTCCAGATCTTGAGCAGGAAGTCCTTGATGGCGTCGTTCGCGCCGCCGTCGAACCACTTGGCGCTCTGGCCCGGGAGCGACTGCGCGTAGAGCGACCAGCGCACGGCGTCGGCGCCGAACTTCTGGAACATCTCGTCCGGGGGCGAGTAGTTCTTCAGCTGCTTGCTCAGCTTCAGCCCGTCCGCGGCCGTCAACAACCCCAGCACCGTGCAGTTGCGATACGGGTGCGGCAGCCCCTCGTCCTCGAAGAGCAGCGTGCTGATCATGATCAGCGAGTAGAACCAGCCGCGCGTCTGATCGAGCGCCTCGGTGATGAAGTCCGCCGGGAACTCCGCCTCGAAGCGCTCCCTGTTCTGATGCGGGTAGCCGTGCTGCGCGAAGGGCATGCAGCCCGAGTCGAACCAGCAGTCGATGACGTCGCCGACCCGGCGGTAGACGCCCGGCTCGCCCTCGAGCTGGTAGGTCACCTCGTCGATCCACGGCTTGTGGACGCGGAGATCCTCCCGCAGCGACGGGTCCTCCTCCTTGGCCGCGTCGAAGTGCGCGAAGGCGTCGGGGTTGCGCGCGAGCAGCTCGTCGACCGAGCCGATCGCCTCCATCTTGCCGGTCTCGTCGTTGATCCAGATGGGCAGCGGCGTGCCCCAGAAGCGCTCGCGCGAGAGCGCCCAGTCGACGTTCGTGCGCAGGAACTCGCCGAAGCGGCCGTCCTTGATGTGCGCCGGCTCCCAGTGGACCTGCTGGTTGTTCTCGATGACGCGCTCGATCTCGGCCGTGGTCTTGATGAACCACGAGCGACGCGCGTACTGGATGAGCGGGTCGCTCATCTTGCGCCAGCAGAAGGGGTAGTCGTGCTTGTAGACCTCCTCGTGGAAGAGGTCGCCGCGCTTCTTCAGCAGCCGGATGATGTCGCGGTCCGCCTCCTTGCAGAAGCGCCCGGCGAAGTCCGTGACGGACGGAGAGAAGGTCCCGTCCGGCTCGACGAGCTGGAGGAAGCCGAGCCCCTGCGCCTTGGCGACCTGGAAGTCCTCCTCACCGAAGGCGGGCGCGATGTGCACGAGGCCCGAGCCGCTGTCGAGGGTGACGAAGTCCGCGGCCACGACCTGGTAGGCCTTGCCGCCCTCGGGCGTGGCGTAGTCGAATACCGGCTCGTACTCGGTCCCGACCAGGTCCTTGCCGAGCTGGGTCTCGACGACCTCGTGCTCGCGCTCGCCGATGACCTTGCCGACCAGGGCCTCGGCCAGGATCAGCTCCTCGCCGTCCTCGAGCCGGACCGTCACGTACGTCTGGTCGGCCGCCACCGCGAGCGCGACGTTCGACGGGAGCGTCCAGGGGGTCGTCGTCCAGGCGAGGAAGCTCTTCTTCTCCTGGCCCTTCAGCCGGAAGCGCACGATGACCGACGGGTCGTCGACCTCCTTGTAGCCCTGACCGACCTCCCCGCTCGAGAGCGCGGTGCCGCCCTGGGGCCACCACCAGACCACCTTGTAGTCCTGGTAGAGCAGGCCCTTGTCGAAGAGGGTCTTGAGCGCCCACCACACGCTCTGCACGTAGCGGGAGTGGAAGGTCACGTAGGCGTCGTCGAAGTCGACCCAGAAGGCGATGCGCCGGGTCATGACGCGCCACTCCTCGATGTACTTGAAGACGCTCTCGATGCAGCGCTTGCTGAACGCCTCGACGCCGTACGCCTCGATGCCGTCGTGGCCGTGGATGCCGAGGTCCTTCTCGACCTCCACCTCGACCGGGAGCCCATGCGTGTCCCAGCCCGCGCGGCGCGGCACGTGGAAGCCGGTCATCGTGCGGTAGCGCAAGACGACGTCCTTCATCACGCGCGTCAGCACGTGGCCGGGGTGCGGCAGGCCGTTCGCGGTGGGCGGGCCCTCGTAGAAGACGAAGCGGGGCCGGTCCTTCGCCGCCTCCACCGACTTCTCGAAGATGCCCTCCTTCTCCCAGAAGTCGAGGAGCTCTTCTTCCAGCTTCGGAAAGCTGACGCGCTGCGAGACGGGGTCGAACATGGCCGGCGCGTTCTACCACGCGGCCCGGCCCACGGCAGCCGGTGTCAGGCGGCGGGCAGCGGCTCGGCGAGCTTGGCCTTCGCGCGCTTCTGGAACCGGGCGTAGACGACCCCCATGCCGGCCACCACGGCCAGGCCGATCCACTGCGAGGTGGAGATGCCGAGCACGCCGCCGCGATCGTCGGCGCGGATGAACTCGAGGAAGAAGCGCAGGACCGCGTAGAGCGCCATCGAGACGATGAAGACCTGCCCGTCGAAGCGCTTGCGAGGGTGCAGCCAGATCATGCAGAAGGCCGCGATCGACAGGCAGCCCACGGCCTCGAAGAGCTGGGCCGGGAGCACGGCCAGCGACTCGTGCCCAGGATGATCCAGGAGGTGCTCGCGGAACTGCTTCTCGCTCGCGGGCGACCAGGCGGGGAAGCGCACCGCGAGCCACGAGTCGGACCGCACGCCGAAGCAGCAGCCGCCGAACCAGCAGCCGAGCCGACCGAAGAACACGCCGAGGGGGATGGCGTAGCCGGTCATGTCGACCGCCTTGGCCACCGGGAGGCCCTCACGCTTCAGGAACCAGATGCCCGCGATGGACGCGCCGATGAGCCCGCCGTACCAGACGAGCCCGCCGTTCCAGAACTTGGCCCAGGCGAGGCAGTCGCCCTCGACCGGGCGGCAGACGCTCGCGGCCGCGTCCCACGCGCCGCCGATCTCCGCCGTGCACTGGGCGCGCGGCAGCGGCCACTCCACCTGCGTGTAGTCCGTGCACAGGTGCACGTAGTCCATGAAGTAGCCGTCGACGAAGACGTGCAGGATGCGCGCGCCGGCCACGCCCGTGATCAGGCAGACGAGCCCGAGGTCGATGATCGACTCGTGGTCGACGCCCGTGCGCAGCGCCCAGATCACCGCCACCGAGATGGCGACGATGAAGCCCATCATCAGCATCGAGAAGTACGCGGGCAGCGGCTCGTCGAGGAGCGGCGCGGCCACGGGGGTCGCGGCGACCACGCCCACCACGACGGCCGCTTCGAACCACAGCTTCGGGATCTTCCGCGCCCGGTAGGCGGCGTAGGCGCCGGCCACGATCGAGCCGACGATCACCAGCACGAGGATGGCGACGTCCCGGTCGAGCTCGAGCGCGAAGTCCGGATTCATGGCGGAAGACTCAGACGATGACGCCGCGAGGCGCTCCGATCACGCCGTACGCTTGCGCTTGGGCTTCGGTTTCGACGCGGAGGCCTCTTCGTCGTCGGCTTCCTCGTCGTCGTCGCCCGCCTCGTCGTCCGCGCCCTCTTCCTTGCGGAAGCCGTCGAGCAGCAGGAGGACCACGCCTATCGTGATCGTGATGTCGGCGACGTTGAAGGTCGGATAGGTCCACTGGTCTTGCCAGTGGAAGTCGATGAAGTCGACCACGTAGCCGAAGCGCACCCGATCGACGAGGTTCCCGACCGCGCCGCTGACGATGAGCGGCACGCTGTAGGGGAAGAGCGGCCCGCCCTTCCCTTGCGCGAACATCCAGAACAGCGCGATGGCGGCGGCGAGCGCGGCGAGGCCGAAGACCGAGCGTCGGACCCAGTCCGGCGAGTCGTTCAGGAGCCCGAAGGCCGCGCCGCAGTTCTCGGCGTAGCTGAAGCCGAGGTAGCCCTCGATGAGCGAGATCTCCTCCGAGCGCACCCGCTGCATCGGGATGCCGCCGCTCGAGGTGGGCTCGCACACGGGGGGCGGCTCGCCGATCCGCTCGCTGGAGAGCGCGTCGACGGCCCAGCCCTTGGTGCCGAGGTCGGCGGCGACGAGCACCGCGGTGGCAGCCACCGCGATGGCGATGGCCTTGGAGCTGCGTCGGGTCACGTGCTTCCTTCGGTGGTCGGCTCGGTCGGGGTCGCGGCGCCGTTCCCCTCGCGTGAGCGGAAGAGATCGACGACGAGCAGCCCGAGCCCGGCCACGATGAGGGCGTCGGCGACGTTGAAGGTCGCCCAGTCGAAGACGCCTCGCCAGTACATGTGGACGAAGTCGATGACCTCGCCCCAGAGGACGCGGTCGACGAGGTTCCCGAGCGCGCCCGCGAGCAGCAGCATGAGCGCCCAGCGGAGCGCCACCTGGCCGCGCTCGGCCTTGGCGTAGAGCCGGCCGATCAACACCGTCGCGGCGAGGCTCGCCGCCACGAAGACCACGCGGCGGATGCTCGGGTCGAGGTCGGCGCCGAGGCTGAAGAAGGCGCCCGGGTTGCGCGCGTATCGAAGCTCGAAGAAGCCATCGACCACGCTCACGAGGCCACGGCCCCGCAGATGGAGCTCCGCGAGCTGCTTGGTGATCTGGTCGACGGCGACGCCGACCACGACGACGGCCGCCAGCAGCCCCCACCTACGCCTGGGATCGATCGCTTCGCTCATGCTCGGTCACTCCTCGGCGGCCGCCGGGCGCTCGTCTCCGCCACGGGTGAAGACGGGGCAACCGCTCAGGGCACACGCGAGGGCGAACAGCACGAAGGCGACGATGATTCTGCGCATGAAAAGCTCCGTGGAATCGGCGGGCGACCATACCGGGAAACCCCCGCCCGCGCACGCCGCGACGCGCGAATCACGTCGTGACACAAAACAGTTGACAGGTCACACGATGTGACACATACCTCTGGCGTGTCACACGACGACGAAGACGACCGGAAGAAGCGGCGCGAGGCTCCCAAGGAGAAGGTGCTCCATACCCGGGTGCCGGCCGTGCTCGACCAGGAGCTGAAGCGCCTCGCGAAGAACCTGCGGGTGCCCGTCTCGAACGTGGTGCGCGCCATCCTCGAGGACGCGGTGGACGCCGTGGACACCGTGGGCGAGCGGACCGAGAGCGAGCTGATGGGCTTCGTCGACCGGCTGCAGCGCCAGCGGGACGAGCTGCGCTCGCGCATGAAGAAGGCGCCCGAGCCAGCGACCGAAGACGAGGACGACGAAGAGAGCCCCGCGGCGGACGCGCTCGCGTGCCCCGACGCGGCGCCCGACGTGCTCGACGGTGTCTTCGGCTACCAGCCGCTGGTCCTCGCGACCGACGCGGAGTGCACCGTGTGCGGGCGAACGCTGCCAGCCGGCAGCGCCGCCCATCGAGGCTTGTTCGACGAGCCGGGGAAGAGAGTCTTCCTCGGCCCAGGATGCCGGCTTCTGCCGGAAGGGAGCGCGACATGAGCGACGAGACCACCCCCAACGACCCCAGCACCCACGACTCCGCGGAGATCGCCGAGACCGTCGAGCGCGCCATCGACACGCTCTTCGACATCGGCCGGCTCTGGGCCTCGCACGGCCTGAGCGTCGGACGAGGCGCGCTCGAGACGAGCGCCCAGACCTTGCGCACGACGGCGGAGCTCCTCGGCGAGCTGTCGGAGAAGGTCTCCGACCCGCGCGCTCCGAGCGACGGCTGATCAGAGGCGCGCGAGCCAGAGCCGCGCGCGGAGGCCCCACCCGGTCGTGTAGCCGACCTCGGTCGAGCGGATCTGTCCGTCGCCATCGACCACGAACGTGGTGGGGAACGCGTGCACGCCCCAGCGATGCGTGATCTCGGAGCCCGGATCGTTCACGACCGGGAAATCGAGGCCGCGCTCTTCGAGATAGGCGGCCACCTGGGACGGCGGCCCCGACTGCGCCGCGATCGTGATCACGCGGTGATCGTCGGCCAGCGCGTCGATGGTGCCGTTCTCGGCCTCACAGACGCCGCACCAGGTGGCCCAGAAGTGCACCACGACCGGCTCGTCGGACGCCCCGAGCTCCACCGGCGCGCCGCTCAGATCGTAGGCGGAGAGCGCGGGCGCGGGACCGGTCGGGGCGTCTCGCTGCTGCCACGCGCGGATGCCGAAGAACACGAGCGCGATCACCGCGACCTCGATCGCGATGCGCTTCCACGAGCGCTTCTTCTTCTTCGGCGCGCCCTCGGGCTCGGCGTCGGCTTGGTCCACGGGCGAGTTCTAACAGCGCCGAGGTCGGCGCGCCTGTGGTCTGGACGCGCCGTCGGGACGCGCGGGCTCGACAGCGCTCGCGCGCGGGCGCAGCCTGCCCCCGTGGGACGGGGGATCCGGACGCGGTACGTGGAACACAGCCCGCGGGCGCGCAGGGTCGCGTGGATCGCCCTGGTGGCCTGTGCGGTGGTCGGGCTCCTCTTCGGCCTCGGTGGCCCGGGGCGCGTCCAGCTGACCTTCTGGATCCCGTGGCTCGTGATCCTGGCCGCGGTGCTCTGGGAGATCGCCTCGCCGTCAGCGCTGCTGCCCCACCCGGAGGCGTGCGAGCTCGGCGCGGACGGAGTCCAGACGGCGCGCACCTTCATCCCCTGGTCCGACGTGACCTACGTCGTGCACGAGGGGCACCTGGTGGAGATCGGTCGGAGCGCGGGGCGCAGCAATCATCTGCACCTGGCTCAGCCGCAGAGCTTGGTGCGGGACGCCCGGGGGCGGCTCGAGCGAGCGCGCCTCCCGGTGGACGACGCGACCCCTACGCGTCGTGGCTACCGGGTCGCCGCGCAGGACACCGAGCGCGCTCTGGTCCGGGTCGTGCTGGACGGCGAGGCGCACCTCGACGAGCGCGAGAGCGCCTTCGCGCGCCTCCCGCGCGAGGACCGCGAGCTGCTGCTCGAGTCGGTCGCGGACCGACGGCTCCGCGATCGGCTCGGATCCGCCAGCCGCGGCTGACTGCCCTCACCCCTCGTCGTCGGCCCGGTCCGGGAGGGCGCCGTCGCGCAAGATGGACTGAGCGCTGTCGACCGCGGCCTGCGTGCCCGTGAGCGCGAGCAGGTCACCGGGCTCGAGGGACTGATCCCCGGCCGGCAGCGTCGCGCTGTGCTCGCCGCGCCGAACCGCGATCACGGTGGCCCCCGTGCGAGCGCGCAGATCGAGCTGCGCGAGGGTCTTGCCCGCGGCCGCGCTCTTTTCGGAGACCGTGAACGTGACCACGTCGTCCAGCCCCGAGATCAGCCCCGGCGTCGAGAGGTGGGCGCTCGGGGGGCTCTCGTACGGGTGGGTCGACAGCGCGTCGCCGATGCGGAGCACGGCCGTCCCGAATTCGGTGTCGACGCGACCGGCCGTGCGCCAGAGGTGGATGGAGACGACGATGATGCCGACCCCGAACCCGAGGGCCGCGTAGCCCACGCCGACCACGAACCCGAGCGCGGCGGTGAAGGGCACGCCGAGGGCGAGCACGATCAGCGCGAGGATCATGCCGCCGAGCGCCCGCGAGCCCACCTCCGCCGAGGGCGTCGACGCGTTGGCGCGCCCCAGCAGGCGCCCGGAGCGCAGCCGCGCGTAGCGAACGGCGTTGCGGGCCACGCCGACCAGGAAGGGCACGGCCACCAGCAGCGCGGCGAGGGTCACCGCGATCCGCGCCGCCTCTTCGCTCATCCCCGACCAGCCGGCGACCCGCGCGGGCGCGGCCGGGGCGAGCACCGCCGCGAGGACCAGCAGCAGCAGCAGGGCCACGCTGTCGACGACGAGGTTCCGCATCGCCCGCCGGGTCGGCGCGGCGACCGCGCTGCCGCCGGCGCGGAGCCGCTCCAGCCACTCCTCGTGAAGCGAGATCAGGCTCTGCAGCCGGCGCGGCATCGCGGCGTCGAGGGCGTGCACGACCCGGCTCGACACGCCGATCGCGAGCGGGGTCGTGAACGCGGTCAGGACCGCGACGGTCACGAGGATGGGCTGCAGGCTCTCCGGGACGACGTCCGCCCCGATGCCGATCGCGGCGAGGATGAACGCGAACTCCCCGATCTGCCCGAGCGAGAGGCCGGCCGTGACCGAGCGGCGCAGGCCGTTGCCCGCGAGCAAGCCCGAGAAGCCGACCGACAGGAGCTGGCCGACGACCACGACGGCGAAGACGAGGAGCGCGAGGGGCAGGTTCGCCCACGCCTCGAGCGGATCGACCGTCATGCCGATCGAGACGAAGAAGATGGCTGCGAACATGTCGCGCACCGGCTGGATCAGGTGCTCGATCCGCTCCCCGAGCCCCGACTCGGCGACCAGGATGCCCCCGATGAACGCGCCGAGCGCGACCGAGTAGCCGAGCGACTCCGCCAGGAGCGCGAGCGCGAAGCAGAGCCCGATGGCCACCACCGCGTCCAGCTCCACGCTCTCGAAGCGCGCGATGCGCTTCATCAGCCGCGGCACGACGAGCATGCCTCCGCCCAGCATCGCGATGAGCACGCCGGCGAGCTTCGCGAGGGTGAGCGCCAGCGCCGCGGGCGCCATCCCACCCCCGGCCGCGACGCCGGTCATGGCCGCGATCAGCACGATGGCGATCACGTCCTGGATGACCAGGATCCCCAGCACGAGCTCCCGCACGTCCGCGGGCACCTTCTTCTGCGCGAAGACCTTGCTCACCACCATCGTGCTCGAGATGCAGACGCACGCGCCGAGGAAGAGCGAGGCGACGAGGTCCCAGCCGAGCAGGCGCCCGACCGAGAACCCGGCGAAGATGAGGAAGCTGACCTGGATCAGCCCGGTCAGCCCCGCGGTGGGCAGCACCCGGAAGAGCTTGGCGATCCGGAACTCGAGCCCCACCGCGAACATCACGAGCACCACGCCGAACTCGGCCAGGGCCGTGGTCCGCTCCACGTCGGCGAAGATCGGGACGGGCAGGTACGGCCCGACGATCAGCCCCGCGAACAGGTACCCGAGGATGGTCGGCTGCCCGAGCCGGCGCGCCAGCACCGCGATGACGGCGCCGACCCCGAGCACGATCGCGATGTCCGCGACGAAGTGTGCCTCGTGCATGCAAGCGCTGGAGTAATGACCCCGGGGTCGATGTCAATCAGGGTCCGCGGCGGTCGCGGCGAGGCGCGCTATTCGCGGCTGTCGGCCTGGTCCGCGTCGGGGTCGTCGCCCTGGCCGCCGTGAGGCCCTTCGGGGCGGTCGAACCCAGGGTAGAAGCCGTGGCTGATCTGGGGGCCGGTCGGCCGCGCGAGGGCGCCCGCGGGACCGAACGCGAGGACCGCGGCGCCGAGCGCCTCTTCGTCCGGGCGCTTCGGGTCGGGCAGCTCCTTCTCCTTGGCGCGCGTCGTCACGTGCACGGTGCGGGTCGGGAAGGCGAAGCCGACGCCGAGCGCGTCCGCGAGCCTGAGCACCTCCAGGAAGATGAGGTGGCGCTGGCGCAGCTCGTCCGCCCAGGAGTCCACGACGAAGAAGAAGTACAGCATGATCTCGAGGGCCGAGTCGCCGAAGCCCGTGAAGTAGACGTGGTAGCCGTCCTTCTTCACCGCGGGGTTGTTGGCGAGGATGGCGCGGATCCCGTCACAGAAGGCCTCGATCTGCTCGGGCGTGGTGTCGTACTGCACGCCGAGCTTCAGGAACGTGCGCCGCGACTCGCGCGCGCCGTAGTTGTCGATGACCCCGTCGGCGACCTTCGAGTTCGGGATGCTGACGAGCGAGCGGTAGAACGTGCGGACGCGGGTCGAGCGCATGCCGACCTCCTCCACCACGCCCTCGACGCCCTGCATGACGACCCAGTCGCCCACCTGGAAGGGCTGGTCGGAGAAGATGCTCACCGAGCCGAAGAGGTTCGCCACGGTGTCGCGCGCGGCCAGGGTGAAGGCGAGGCCGCCGAGAGAGACGCCGGCGATGAGGGAGGCGACGTCGACCTCCATGTTCTGGAGCACGAAGATCACGCCGAGCACGACGGTCACGACCTTCAGCGACTTGCGCACCAGGGGGACGAGCTGGTCGTCGAGCTTGGTCTCGGTGTCGTCGGCCCGCTTCGCCATCACGTCGGCGAACACGTCGACGAGGCGGTAGACGATCACCACCGCGCTGACCGCGGCCGCCACGCTCAGCCCGAAGATGATCACGCGGTTGACGTCGACGCTGAACCGCAGCATCGGGAACGCGTAGATGAGCAAGAGCACCATCACGACGGTGCCGATGGGCTTCGCCGCCCGGTCGAGCAGCCGCCGGTCGAGCGTCTTGACGATGGTCGTCAAGAGCCGCGAGCCCTGCGCGACGGCAACCCAGGTCACCACCCAGCGCACGAAGAAGGCGACGGCGAGCAGCAGCAACAACGCCATGAGCTGCCACCAGGTCACGCCGAAGACCCGCTCGGTCAGCCAGCTCGGGGCGCCCTCCAGGTAGGTGTCCACGTCGAAGGCGAAGGTCTCGTCGTACCAGGCCGGCACGTGCCGGATGGTCTCGGCGCTGATCACCCACTGGCTGCCCTTCCGCACGAGATAGAACTGCGGGAGGGTGTTGGAAAACGGCACGACCCGCAGCGTGTCGGCGGGGTCCTCTTCGTCCGGGATGTCGTCCATCTGGACGTAGAGACCGCGCGCGTCGAGCACGTGCTTGAAGCGCTGCGCGACCTGACGCTGGCGGTCGTGGTCGCCGATGCGCACGGCGCCCCAGTCGAAGCAGCGCGTGGCCTGCTCGGGGTGCGCGTCACCCTCCTGGAGATTGGCAAGGAACGTCAACAGCGCCCGGCGCGGGGTGGAGCAGTCGGCCTCTCCGGCTTCGACCACGTGCTGGGCCGAGGCCGAGGCGGCCGTGGAGAGTGCGAGCAGGAGTGCGGCGAGTCCGAGACGCTTCATGGGCGCGGAGGGTACACGACCGAGGGGGCAGGTGTAGGCTCGCGCCATGACGATCCGGGTGGAGAGAGCCGGCGCGATCACCACGGTGATCCTCGATCGGGAGGCGCGACGGAACGCGGTGGACCGCGCCACGGCCGAGGCGCTCGCGGACGCCTTCCGCGCCTTCGACGCCGATCCCACGCAGAAGGTCGCGGTGCTCCACGGAGACCACGGGACGTTCTGCGCGGGGGCCGACCTCAAGGCCATCAGCGAAGGCACGCCGAACCGCCTGGAGCCCGACGGCGACGGTCCGATGGGGCCGAGCCGCATGCTGCTCGACAAGCCCGTCATCGCCTCGATCGCGGGTCACGCGGTGGCGGGCGGGCTGGAGCTGGCGCTCTGGTGCGACCTGCGTGTGGCGGAGCAGAGCGCGGTGCTCGGCGTGTTCTGCCGCCGCTGGGGCGTGCCCCTGATCGACGGGGGCACGGTGCGCCTCCCTCGCCTGATCGGGCTGAGCCGGGCGCTGGACCTCATCCTGACGGGGCGCCCCGTGGAGAGCGCCGAGGCGCTGTCGATCGGGCTCGTCAACCGCGTGGTGCCCGACGGCGAGGGCCTCGCGGCGGCGCAGGCGCTGGCGGCCGAGCTCGCGGCGCTGCCCCAGACCTGCATGCGGAGCGACCGACGCGCGGCGTACGAGTCCTTCGGGCTGCCTCTGCCGGAGGCGCTCGCGCACGAGTTCCGGCTCGGCCTCGAGACGGTCCGCGATCCCGGGATGGTCGAAGGCGCGACCCGCTTCGCGAAGGGCGCGGGCCGCCACGGCGCGCCCGAGTGACTCAGGGCGCGCAGGCCTCGAGCCGGGCCACCCGCATGTCGTCGAACTGCATCCCACACGCCACGCCGCCCCGGTCCTCGGCCCGCGTCGTGTTGCTCGAGCTGGAGTACGAGGTCGAGTAGCGCGTGACGCGATACTCGGGTGGGAGCGCGAACCATCCGTCGGGCGCGTTCCCGCCGGTGGCCGGCGCGCCGTCGACCCGGATCTGCGCGAGGTGGTGATCGCCCCCGGCCATGAAGCGCACCTCGAGCTCGAAGCGATGCCAGCGGCCGTCGGCGCCGAACGGGACGCCGGTGGACATGTAGCTCAGCGCGGTGGGCGAGCCGCCCCCGTTTCGCCAGCCGTACGCCCGCTCGGTCCAGCCGGCCCACGGGATGCCGGGCCGGTCGCCGCCGTTGTCCCCGAGGTTCACCGCGCCGTCCTCGCCGCCGTGGAAGGCCACGTAGAAGCTGGTCTCGGTCCACGGCACGCCGTCGACCTTCATGCCGTAGTAGCCGCCCTTGAGGTTGACGCGGATCGAGTCCGGGTCGGGGTTGTCGAAGGTGTCTCCCTGCCAGTGCGCGTCATCGAAGCGAAAGTCGTGGGAGATGATCAGTCCCAGCGCCTCGGGTCCGTCCAGCGGCAGCCCGCTCACCTCGACCGTCGCGCGACCCGTCCCCTCGGCGGCGATGAGCGGGTCGTCCTTCCCCGCCATCAGGTTCACCCGCGCGCACCGAGCGCCCTGATTGCACGAGGCGTCGTCGATGACCTCGGCCGACGAGAGCGTCAGGTCCGGCTCGCCCTCGAAGTCCTCGGACCACACGAGGCGCGCCGCGACCCCCTCGCATCGGCCACCGTCTGCGACCTGTCCGTCCGCGCGGGCCCCCGCGTCGAACGCGACGTCGGACGCGGCGTCGCTCGGAGCGGCGTCCCGCGAGCCGGCGTCGGAGCGCCCACCATCGCCCGGGGGCACCGCCATCGCTGGCCCCTCGCAGGCCGGGAGCAGGAGCAGGAGCGAGGTCAGCGCGAGCGTGGAGGTCGACATGAGGAGACCGTAGAGAGCGTGACGCCCCCGCGACGACGGACCTCACCTTGCGCTGGCTGTCCCCCGAGATCTCTCAGCCGAGCCCGCGCGCCCGCCGGTAGACGCGCACGCCCCAGAGGGTGATCGGGTAGAACACCAGGCCCAGACCGACGCCGACCACCAGGCCGCCGAGCCAGAGCTCCGCGCCGAGCTCCCAGAGGGTGTGGCCGACCTCCTCCCAGAACTCGGCCGAGACGAGCCGGTCCCAGGTGAAGCTGGTCTCCGCGCCGACGAGCCGGCCGATGATCTGTTCGCCCCGCTCCGGGTCGCCGTCGGTGCCGAGGAAGAACGCGCCGATGCGCCAGCACGCGTAGTAGATGGGCACCACGGTCAGCGGGTTGGTGATCCAGACGATCGGCAGCCCGCTGATCTTGTTGGCGCGCATCACGGTGGCCACCGCGACGAAGATCATCATCTGCAGGCCGACCGTGGGCGTGAACGCCACCACGAAGCCGAGCAGGACGCCCCAGGCGATACGGTGAGGCGTATCGTTGAGGCCCAGGATGCGGTTGACGACCACATTCCGGAGGCGGGACCACCAGCGCATCAGGTGGACTCTCCGTAACCCCCGCCGCCCGGTGTCTCCAGTCGAATGCGCTGTCCGGGCGAGAGCTCGACCACCGCCCGCCCACCCAGCGGCTCCTCACCGGCCAGGTTGCGTCCCTTCGCGCCGTCCTCGCCGCCCGCCAGCCCGAACGGCGCCCGCGCCCGGCGCTCGCTGAGGATCGAGAACGAGAGCGGCGCCAGCGCCTCGATCTCCCGGATCACGCCGTCCCCGCCCTCCCAGCGCCCTCCCCCGCCCGAGCCGTGGCGGCGCGCGAAGCGGACGAGGCGGACCGGGAAGCGGTCCTCGAGGATCTCCGGGTCGGTGATGCGCGAGTTGGTCATGTGGGTGTGCACGCAGCTCGCGCCGTCGAAGCCCGGGCCCGCGCCCGCGCCGCCCGCGACGGTCTCGTAATACCCGAAGTGCGCGTCGCCGAAGGTCACGTTGTTCATCGTCCCCTGGCTCGCCGCGGCCAGCCCGAGCGCGCCGAGGAGCACGTCGACCACCCGCTGGCTGGTCTCGACGTTGCCGCCCGCGACCGCGCGCTCCGGGGACGGATCGAGCAAGCTGCCCGGGGGGATCGTCAACGAGACGGGGCGCAGGCAGCCGCCGTTGAGCGGGATCGGCGCCCCCACCATGCTGCGCAAGACGTAGAGCAGCGCCGCGACGGTGACGGCGCGTGGCGCGTTGAGGTTGGCTTCGGTCAGCTCGGGCGCGCTCCCGGTGAAGTCGACCCGCATGCGGCGCCCGTCGACCTCGATCCTCACGGCGACGCGCGCGCCGTCGTCGAGCGCGTCCTCGAAGGCGTGCGCGCCGTCCGGCAGCGCCTCGATGGCGTCGGCGACCTTCTCGGCCGCGTCCGTCTGCACGTGCTCCATGTAGGCGGTGACCACGTCGGGCCCGTGCCGCGCCACCAGCGCCCCGAGCAGCTGCGCGCCCTTGTGGTTCGCGGCGAGCATCGCCTCGAGATCCGCGACGTTCTCCTCCGGCCTCCGTGCGGGGTGCGGGCCGCCTCGCAGGATCTCGAGCACGCGGTCCCGGTCGAAGGCCCCCTCGTGGACCACGCGCTCCGCGCGGAAGACGACGCCCTCCTCTTCCAGCGTCTTCGAGAACGGCGGCATCGACCCCGGCGTGATGCCGCCCACGTCGGCCTGGTGACCGCGCGACGCGACGAAGAACCGCAGCTCGCCGTCCATGTGCACGGGGCTGACCACGGTCACGTCCGGGAGATGGGAGCCGCCCGCAGCCGGATCGTTGCTCACGAACACGTCGCCCTCGGCCGGCTCGGGGTGCGCGGCCACGACCGCGCGCACCGTCTCGCCCATCGCGCCGAGGTGGACCGGGATGTGAGGCGCGTTGGCCACCAGGGAGCCGCTCCCGTCGAAGAGCGCGCACGAGAAGTCGAGGCGCTCCCGGATGTTCGTCGACACCGCGGTGCGCTGGAGCACCGCCCCCATCTGCTCGGCGATCGACATGAAGGCGTTCGCGAAGATCTCGAGCTCCACCGGATCGCACGCGGTGGTCGCGGTGGCGCGTTGCGGGCCCTCGCGATCGACGAGCCGCAGCGTTCCGTCCGCCTCGCGGGAGAGCGACCAGCCGGGCTCGAGCACGAGAGCGCCGGTGTCCTCGAGCACGATGGCGGGCCCCTCGAGCGCCTCGCCCACGTCCTCGCGGGCGATCACCGGGATGTCGTCGACGAAGCGGCCCGTCATCCAGGCGCGCACCGTGCGCAGCGCCTCGCCGGAGCCGGGGGCGGAGCGAGGGAGGGCCGGCGCCGCGGAGTGACGCACGAGCTCGACCCGCGCCGTGGTCGCGACCACCGGATGGCCGTGGCGGGCGTAGCCGTACTCGGCGCGGTGGCGCTCCGCGAACGCCTCGAGCAGCGCCGCGTCGTCTCGCCCCTGGACCTCGATCGCGATCGAGCGCTCGGTGCCCGCGTAGCGCACGTCGAGGCGCCGGATGGTCTGCGTGTCGCCCGCCAAGGCCGCTCGCCCCTGGGCCTCGAGCGCCCTGAAGCGCGCCTCGAGCCCGGCGAGCGTGCCCGGCTCCACCGTGACCCCGCGCGCGTCGACCTCGCCGTGCCAGCCCTCGTCGGCCACGCCCATGCCGAACGCGCTGAGCACGCCCGCGAGCGGGTGGGAGAGCACGGTGCGGATCCCGAGCCGACGCGCGACCGCGCACGCGTGCTGCCCGCCGGCGCCGCCGAAGACCACGAGCGCGTGATCCCGGGCGTCGTGCCCGCGCGCGACCGTCACGCGCCGCACCGCCTCGGCCATGTTCTCGACGCCGATGCGGAAGAAGCCCGCCGCGACCTCGTCCCACGGGATGCCCACGCGCGCGGCGAGCGCCTCGAGCGACGCGCGCGGCTTCGCCTCGTCCAGCGGGAACGGGAAGCGATCCGCGGGCAGTCGTCCGAGCGCCACGTTGACGTCGGTCAGCGTCGGCTCCGTCGCCTCGGGCCGGCCGTAGCAGAGCGGCCCCGGCTCGGCGCCCGCGCTCTCGGGCCCGACGGAGAGGCGGCGCCCGTCGAACCGACAGAGCGAGCCGCCGCCGGCCGCGACGGTGTGGATGGCCATCATCGGCGCGCGGAGCCGGACCCCCGCGACGCGCGTCTCGTAGGTCTTGTCGAGCTGACCGTCCCAGCGACACACGTCGGTCGAGGTGCCGCCCATGTCGAAGCCGATCGCGCGATCGACGCCGTGGCGGGCCGCGATCCAGCCGAGCGCCACCACGCCCCCCGCGGGCCCGCTGAGCACCGCGTTCCGGCCGCGAAAGGCATGGGCGTCCGTGAGCGAGCCGCTCGACTGCATGATCGAGAGCGCGCTGCCCGGGAGCGCGTCTTCGAGGCGGCCGACGTAGGCGCTGAGGAGCGGCGTGAGGTAGGCGTCGGCCACCGTCGTGTCGGCGCGCGCAAGGAGCCCCTGCTCGGCGTCGACCTCGTGCGAGAGGGACACGTGCTCGGCCCCGGCCGCCCGGGCGAGCGCCCCCAGCTCCCGCTCCAGCTCGGGCGCGCGCGGCCCGTGGAGCACCGTGACGGCCACGCTGCGGATCCCCTCGAGCGACAGGAAGCCGCCCCGGGCCAGGATCTCGCCCGTCGGCGTGGCCCGGGCGGGCACGCCGATGCGCTTGGCCGCGAGCGGCGGGGGCTTGACCACGTTCAGCGCGAAGAGCTCCGGCCGGGTCTGGTCCCCGATCTCCGGCAGGTCCTCGAACCCCTCCGTGATCACCAGCGCGCACGGCTCCCCGCGCCGCTCGAGGAGCGCGTTCGTGGCCAGCGTGGTGCCCATGCGCACGGCGCAGGGAGGGATCGCTGCGTCGTCCTCGAGCCCGAGCAGCCGCCGGATGCCGATCAGCGGCGCCTCGTCGCTCGAGAGCACCTTGGTGACGCGGAGCTCGCCCTCCGGAGAGAGGCCGATGCAGTCGGTGAAGGTCCCGCCGCGATCGATCCAGAAGCGCCACCGCACGGCGGGGTTGTGCCACCGCGTCGCCCCGGAGCAAGCGGCGCGCCCCGTCTTCCTGTGTCCGTCCGCCCACGGCGCCGTGGCGCCTCCGAGACGCCGCCCGCCCGAGACCCCCGTCGAAGCACCTCGCACGGGACTTGCGAAGGCCCCTCGCATGCACCGCCTCCTCTTCGTCGCCCTCCTCGCCCTCGCCGCCGTTCTCCCGGCGCCCGCCTCCGCTTGCTGGGACGGAACGCTCGTCTCCACGCCGCACCTCTTCTGGCAGGACGACGGCGAGGTCTGGCGGCCCGCCCGGGCGAGGGAGGTCGCCAAGTGGGCCCCTCGGATCGAGGCCCTGCTCGCCCCTCGCGACCTCCGGGTCGACGCCCACTGGGGCCAGGTCGATCTCTCCGACGGAACGTCGCTGCAGATTCGGCACCACCGCCTCGAGCGCCTCTTCATCGAGCTGGCGCGACACCTCGGCGTCTCCCGCGAGGAGCGGCTGCGCGCGCTCGCCGCGCCCATCGGCTACAGCGTGCAGATCGCGGCGGTCCGTGACCGCGCGCGGGCCGACGCCCTCGCCGACCGATTGAACGACCTGGGCCGCCCCGACGGCCCGCTCGGCGCGGCCGGCATGTACGACGCGGGCGGCTTCCCGGCCGCGAACCCCACCGTGCACGTGGTCAGCGAAGAGGACGCGAACGGTCGTCCGGTCTACCGGCTCGTCACCGGGACCTTCCTGACCCGCGCCGAGGCAGACGAGGTCGCGCGCGAGGCGAGCGCGGAGCTCGGCACGACCGCCTTCGTGCGACGCCTCTGACGGTCAGGGCTCGCTGCGGAAGAGGATCAGCGTGACGTCTTCGCCGACCGTGGGGACGGGGATCACGCCGAAGCCGTACCAGCGCCCGTACTGCTGGACCTCCCCCGTGAACCCGCCCGCGCTCCGCTCGAGCCCCGCGCGACGCGCCGGCGGGCCCGGGATCAGCTCTCGCAGGTCGGGCGGGAAGCCGGCGTGGAAGTGCTGCGTGTCGCCCTCGAGCAAGAGCGCCCAGACGATCTCGCCGTTCCGCACCTCCTCGGCGTCCTCGAGCTGGAGCTGGCGGCTGAGCTGCTGCGTCATGCGCCAGAGCGGCAGCCCGGCGACGAGGGCACCGACCACCTGCCCCTCGTGCCGCACCGGGGCCGCGAAGAGCACCGTGACCGACGGCGGGTCGTCCTCGAGCAGGCTCGGGATGCGGCTGAGCGCGTGCCCCGCGCTTCCGTCGAGGGCGGCCTGCACGACGGGCGCGATCTCCGCGAGGTCGAAGCCGCGCATGCGGTCCTCGGTCGCGTCGCGCGCGATCACCTTCCCGTCCATGCCGACCGCGGCGAGGAACGTGATCGGCAGGGTCATCAGCTCGGGCACACGCTGCCGGGTCGGCCGCTGCACGAGCCGCAGACCGGCCCGCAGATCCGCCTCGCGGCGCGCGGGATCCTCGACCGCGAAGCCCGGCGCGAGCCGCTCCGCCGCGGCGCGCACGCCGGTCATCCCGTCGTCGAGGTCCTGGCGGATCACCGCGAGGGCGCGCGGCGCGTCCGTCGCGAGGATCTCCCGCTGCTCGTTGTGCCCCTTCTCCTCGTCACAGGCGACGAGGGCGAGGGCGACGGCGAGGCTCGTGAGGCATCGGGTCCACATGGCGCGAGAGTACTCCCTTCGGTCGGAGCACGTGACACCGGCCCGCGGGGTGAGTTCCCGTCGCGTCAGCGCGCGCAGAACTCGTTGTAGTCGATGTACTCGGTGATGGTCGGCTCGTCGCCGCAGACCGGGCAGCTCGGGTCCTTGCGGAGCTTCAGCGTGCGGAACTGCATCTTGAGCGACTCGTAGGTGAGCAGCCGACCGACGAGCGGCTCGCCCTGGCCGAGCACGATCTTGATCGCCTCGGTCGCCTGGATGGTGCCGATCACGCCCGGGAGGATGCCGAGCACGCCCGCCTCCGCGCAGCTCGGCGCGAGGTGCGCGGGCGGCGGCTCGGGGTAGAGGCAGCGGTAGCAGGGCCCCTGCTTCGGCCAGAACGTCGTCACCTGCCCATCGAAGCGGAAGATGCTCCCGTGCACGACGGGGATGTCCTTCCAGACGCTCGCGTCGTTGACGAGGTAGCGCGTGGGGAAGTTGTCGAGCCCGTCGACGATGACGTCCCAGCCCTGGTCGAAGATGCGGTCGACGTTCTCGCTCGTCAGCCGCTCGTCGAAGGGGATCACGTTCACGTCGGGGTTGAGGTCCGCGATGCGCTTGGCGCCGCTCTCGACCTTGGAGACGCCGACCGTGCTCGTCCCGTGGAGGACCTGCCGCTGCAGGTTGGAGGCGTCGACGACGTCGTTGTCGATCACGCCGAGGGTGCCCACGCCGGCCGCGGCGAGGTAGAGCGCGGCCGGAGAGCCGAGCCCGCCTGCGCCGAGCAGGAGGACGCGCGCCTTCAGCAGCTTCTCTTGCCCCTTCTCACCGACCTCGGGCAAGAGCAGGTGGCGGGAGTAGCGCTCGAGCTGCGCGGGGGTCAGCTCCGGGGGCTTCTCGACGGGGAAGCCCGAGTCCTTCCAGCGGACGAACCCCGGGTTCGCGCTCTCCACGTGCGCGTAGCCCAGGTCCTGCAGGCTCTTGGCCGCGAACGCCGAGCGGACCCCGCCCGCGCAGTACACGACGACCTTGGCGTCCTTGTCCGGGATCTTCGACTCGGCCTGCATCTCGAGGAAGCCGCGCGGCACGTGCACCGCCCCCGGGATGAAGCCCTGCCGGACCTCGTCCTTCTCGCGCACGTCGACGAGGACCAGGTCCTCCTTCTGCTCGAGGCGCGCCTTCAGGTCCTCGAGGGAGACCTGCTTCACCTCGCTCTTCACGTCCTGGAGGAGGTCGGAGTACGTCTTGCTCATGGCTCTTCTCCCGCCCGTGGAGGGCCGCAGGAGTATGGGGAGAGCCCCCGTGATCGTCAATGCATCCGGGATCTTGGACCCGTTTCACGCGTTTCCCGGGCGGAATCATCGGAGAAACTCGGCCGAGGCGAGGCTCGCGCCGCGGTCGCGCCTCGGACATCATTCGAACGATGGCCGAAGCCGCCGAGCGTGTGAGCTACCCGCGCTACCTCGAGCGCGAGCGCGAGAGCGGCGAGCGCCTGGAGTACGTCGATGGCTTCGTCTACGCGATGGCGGGCGGCACTCCCACCCACTCCCGGCTCTGCACCAACGTGGTCTCGCTGCTGCGTGAGGCGCTCGCTGGCCAGCGCTGTGTCGCGCACGGAACCGAGCTGAAGCTGCGGGTCGAGGCGACGAACCGGACCACCTACGCCGACGCCTCCGTGTTCTGCGACACGCTCGCGCTCTCCGAGGTCGACCCGAACGCGGCCACCAACCCCAAGCTCATCGTCGAGGTCCTCTCACCGTCCACCGAGGCGTCTGATCGCGGCGAGAAGTTCGCGCACTACCAGCGGCTGGCCTCGTTCGAGGAGTACGTGCTGGTCAATCAGGACCGCGCGCGGGTCGAGGTCTTCACCCGCAGCCCGGACGGAGACGGCAAGGTGTGGCGGATGACCATCTTCGGCCCCGGCGAGCGCGTGACCCTGTCGTCCCTCGACGTCGAGCTGGCGGTGGACGACATCTACCACGACCCGCTCGCGTGACGCCGAGAGGCTGAGCGCGCGAGCGGCGGGCGGCGTATGCTCGGCCCGTGCGCTTCCCTCGCTTTCTTCTCGGCGCCGCGGCGCTGCTCCTGGTCCCGCCCGCCTGCGACGGCGTCGTCGCGGTCGACTCCGGCCCGCGCCCGATGGACGCGGGGCGCGACGCGGGGCCGCCGCCCGACAGCGGGCCCGTCGTCTGTACGCCGGAGCCGACCGGTCCGGTCGAGGCGGTGTTCGTCCTGCCCACGGGCGCCGAGGGAGAGGGCTTCTTCGATCTGCCGTGGCCGAGCGACGTCCGCCGCACGGCGGAGGGCACGATCGACATGACCGGGTTCCCGACGCGCCGGAACCCCTTCGTGCAGCGCTACCTCGACGCGATGACCGAGCGCCTCGACGGCTTCGGCACGAACGGCGCCGTCTACTTCCGTTTCTCGCGCACGATCGACGCGGGCGCCCTCCCCGAGCGCCCCGAGCAGAGCCTCGAGGACGGCGCCGCGGTGTTCCTCGTGGACGTCGACCCGGACAGCCCCGACGTGGGCACGCGCCACCCGATCGTCCTGCACTTCCAGGACTGCCCGACGCGCTTCTGGTCGGCCCACACCCTCGCCATCCGCCCCGTGTACGGGCTCCCCCTCGCGAGCGACCGCACCTACGCCGCGGTGGTCACCACCGGGCTGAACAGCGCGGACGGCGAGCCCTTCGCGCGGAGCGCGGACTTCGAGGCCGTGCTGGCGGGCGAGAGCGACGCCGCCGTCGACGCCATCTACGGGCCCGCGCTCGACGCGCTCGAGGCGGCCGGGGTGACGCGCGACGAGATCCTGTCGCTCGCCGTCTTCACCACGCAGGACGCGACGGGGGAGACGATCGCGATCCGGGACTGGATGCACGCGGAGTACCCCGCGCCGAGCGTGGTGACGGTGGAGACCGATCGGGTCGCGCCGCGCTACGAGCGCGTGGCCGGCACGTATGGACCGGTGCCGATCTTCCAGGCGGGGGAGCTGCCCTACGCGAACGCAGAGGACGGCGGCGACATCACCCTCGACGCCACCGGCGCGCCGACCGTGCACGGCGAGTACGACGCGCGCTTCAGCCTCACCATCCCCACCTCGCCCATGCCGGCCGGCGGCTACCCGATCGTGCTCTACGCGCACGGCACGGGCGGCGACTTCGAGACGGTCGTCCGGAACGACACGGCCGAGAAGCTCGCCGCGCTGGGCATCGCGTCGATGGGCGTCGACCAGATCCACCACGCCGCGCGCAACCCCACCGCGACCGACCCCTCGATCCTCTTCTTCAACATCCCGAACCCACTCGCCGCCCGCGACAACAACCGCCAGAGCGCGCTCGACATCGTGCAGCAGGCGCGCCTCGTGCCGGGGCTGACCTTCGACACGGGGCTCGTGGAGCGCGACGGGATGCCCGTCCGCTTCGACCCCGCGCAGACCTGGTTCATGGGGCACTCCCAGGGCGGGCTGAACGGGCCCATCTTCCTCGCGATCGACGACGGGGCCCGGGCCGGCGTCCTCAGCGCGGCGTCGTCCGTGATCACCCCCTCGCTCATCGAGAAGGTGGAGCCCCTGGTGATCCCCGACATCGTCGTGGCGCTGCTCAACCTGCCGGGCGGTGACTACATGCAGGCCTTCGCGCTCGAGGGCTTCACGGTGGAGCACCCCGTCGCCACCCTGCTGCAGACGTGGCTGGAGGCGAGCGACGCGAGCAACTACGCGCACCTCGTCTTCTCGAGCCCGCGCGAGGGCTTCGCGCCGAAGAGCGTGCTGATGACGGAAGGGTTGCGAGACGCGTTCAGCCCGCCCACCTCCATCGAGGCGCTCGCGGGCGCGATGCGCACGCCGGTCGTTCAGCCCGTGGGGAGCCCGCTCGTCTCCTTGCGCCTGGCCGGCGTCGACCCCGTCGCGCCGCCCGTCACGGGCAACGTCGCGGGAGGCGCCGCCACCGCCGGTCTGCTCCAGTTCCCGGACGACGGCCACTTCGCCATCTTCGACAACGAGACCGCCGAGGCGCAGTACCTCGGCTTCTTCGAGTCCCTCCTCGAAGGCGGCCCCGGGACCATCCCGTCGCCATAGCAGGCAGGTGAAGAACGCGAGCGTTCTTCACCTGCCTGCCCCTTGCCCTTGCCCGTGCCCACGACTCAATAGCTCCCGGGGAGCGCGCCTCTGCAGAAGAAGCTCGGCTACTTCTCCGCCGCGGCGGTGATCTCGAGCCAACGAGCCGCGGTCACGGCGCGCAGACCAGCGCGACCGAGGCCACGCCGCCCTGGTTGGAGTACACGAGCGCGTCTTCGAGGAAGAAGAGGCTCGCGCGGTCGCCGGTGCCCTGGTCCAGCCGATGCGTCACCTCCAGCGAGTCGGGGTCGAGCAGCGCGAGCTCGCTCCCGCCGATGGCGAGCTGAGCGCCGCGCCGCGTGATGGCCGAGGCGTAGAACGGGAGCTCGATCCGCCGCCGCTCCTCGGGCGCGCCGACCACGTCGAGCTCGAGCAGCGTGTGGTCGAAGACGGCGAGCAGCCTGTCCGCCTCCAGCCACGCGTCGACGAGCGGCGCCGCGCTGTCGTGCACGCGCTGCTCCGCGAGCACCTCGCCGGACCCGGCGTCGAGCGTGACCAGCCAGAGCTCGTGGGGCGGGAAGCGGCCCGCGAACACGAACACGCGATCGGCGTCCGCGAAGAGGCCGACGATCGAGTCGCCCACCGAGGCCCGCCAGCGCTCGGTCAAGACGTCCGCCTCGAGGTCCAGCGCCGCCACCTCGACCACGCCCGCCTCCTCGAGGGCCACGGCCACCCGCGCGCCCGCGACCGCCGCGTCGCTCACGCGCCGCTCGCCGAGCGAGAGCTCGTGCAGGAGCGTCGGCGACGCCGGGTCCGCGAGCCCGTAGAGCCGCACCCCGGGCGGAAAGCTCGTCGCGCTGATGAGCCGGTCCCCGACGACCGCGACGCCGCCCTGCGTCCCCGTGTCTCCCTCGATGTTGCCGGCGAGGACCGGCGCGGACGCGTCGCGCACGTCCCAGATCTCCACCCCCACCGTCTGCCGGTAGAGGTACCCGCTCCCCAGCGCGGCGTCGCCGTAGCAGAAACAGGGCTCTCCCCCGAACCTCTCCGCGGAGCCGAACGCGCATCGGAGCGAGCCGGCGTCGGGCGGCACGAACACGGGGTCCGCGTCGGGCACGGCCCCGTCGGCGAGGGCCGCGTCGGGCACGGCCGCGTCTTCGACGCCGTGAACCGAGCTACACCCGAGCGAGAACATGGACGAGAGAGCAAGCAAGAAGAATGAGCGCATCATCGACCTCCCGTGCCCAGCATGCGGCGCTCGACCCATAGCCTCAACGACGCATCTCCTATCCAAGAGATAGACCGCGACTATGAGGCGAACATCAAGCCCTCGAGCCGCGCGGGATCGACGTTGCCGCCGCTCACCACGGCGACGAGCGGGGTCTCCAGCGCAGGCTGCTTCCGGATCCACGCGAGCGTGACCGCCGCGCTGCCCTCGATCGCGAGGTCGAGCTCCCGCTTCGCGAACCGCATCGCGTCCGCGATGGAGGCCTCGCTCACCGCCTCCATGCGATGGAGGGCGTCACGCGCGATGGCGTAGGTGGTCTCCGAGACGCCCCCCTCCAGGCCCTCGGCGAGGGTCTCTTCGCCCTCGTACGCGAGCAGGGCCTCGCCCCGATCGAGGCTCTCGACCATGGCGGGGCACGCCTCGCTCTGCACGCCGACGATCCGGAAGGACGCCCCGCGCTGGGCGCGCGCCGCGGCGATCCCCGCCACCAGGCCGCCGCCGCCGACGGGGGCCACCACCGTGCGAACGTCGGGCAGCGCGTCGAGGATCTCCAGGCCCACCGTGCCGCCGTTGCCCGCCGCGACCCACGGGTCGTCGAAGGGGCTCACGAAGCGCATGCCCGCCTCCTCGGCCGCGGCCTTCGCGCGCGCCTCGACCGCGTCGTAGCTCCGCCCCTCGACGAGCTCGAGCGTCGCGCCGTAGCCCGCGATGCCCTCGCGCTTCACGGCCGGGGTCGAGCTCGCGCAGAAGACGGTGACGGGCACGCCCAGCCGCTTGCCGGCGCGCGCGATGCCGTAGCCGTGGTTTCCGGCCGAGGCCGTCACCACTCCGCGCGCGCGCGTCGCGTCGTCGAGGCTCGCCAGCGCGGCGAGGGCGCCACGGAGCTTGAACGAGCCCGTGTCCTGCGCGCACTCCAGCTTCAGGTGGACGCCCTCCCCCAGCGCCGGCGCGGCGACGAGCGGGGTGCGCGCCGCGTGGGCCGCGACCACCTCTCGGGCGCGCGCGAGCTGCCAGCCTTCGATCTCCCAGCGCGAGTCGGTCATGCGGCTCGAACGTAGCAAAGCGAAGCCGGCGGGGCGGGCTGCTATATTCCGCGCGATGCTTCGCTTCCTGGCAACGTCCCTCGTGGCCGCGCTCTCCCTCGGGTGCGCGGTCCTCTTCGCCGGCTGCGCGCAGGGCGGCTTCGCCGACGCCGGCGCCCGGCCGGACGCTCGCCCCCGGCTCGACGCGGGCCCCACCGACTCCGGCGTCGTCACGGACAGCGGCCTCCGCCCGGACACCGGCGTGGTGCGGGACTCGGGCGTGACGCCGACCGACTCCGGCCTTGCGGACGCCGGCCGCGACTCCGGACCCGCCGACAGCGGCGTCGTGCGCGACAGCGGCACGGGGGGCACCTTCTGCATGCCCTCGCCCACGAACATGGCGATCGTCGAGGTGATGGTCGCCTCCCAGAGCGGCAGCGGCGACCGCGGCGAGTGGTTCGAGGTGCAGAACCTCGGCGCGTGCCCCATCGACATGACGGGGCTGATCGTCGAGAGCCCGACCGGCAGCGGCTCCCCTCGCACCCACGAGGTCACGCGCGGCGTGCTGACGGCCGGCGGCTTCTTCGTCTTCGGCCAGTCGGGTGACCCGGCCGATCACCACGGCCTGCCGGTCGACTACGTCTACGGGAGCGGCACCACGGGCGTCGTGCTCAACAACAGCACCGACTCGCTGATCCTGAGCTTCGGCGGGACCGAGATCGACCGCGTGGCGTGGGGCTCGACCGACCACCGCACCGGCGCGTCGCGGCAGCTCTCACGGGGCGCGGAGTCGGGCGACAACTCCAACCTCGGCGCGACGAGCTACTGCGACTCGACCGACATCTACTCGAGCGCGACCGGCGGGCCTTTCCTCGGCACCCCGGGCGCCCGCAACCGAGCTTGCCCCTGAGGGGGCTCAGGCCGCCTGGGCCGTCACGTAGCCCTCGGCCACGGCGTACTCGCTCAGCTCGCGCTTCATCTGGCGACGCGCGCGGTGCAGCCGGCTCATGACGGTCCCGATCGGGCAGCCGATCTGGGCCGCGGCGTCCTTGTAGGACTGGCCGCCGAGGTCGACGATGATCAGCACCTCGCGGAACTCCTGCGGGAGCGTGGCGAGCGCGGCGGTGACCTCGTCTCCGAGGGCCTCCCCCGGCACGGCGCGCGGCCCGTTGGTCGGCGGCTCGCGGCGCTCGAGCTTGATCTCGCTGAGGATCTCGCGCTCCCGGCGCCGGCGGCGGTAGCCGTTGATGAAGGTGTTCACCAGGATGCGGTGCATCCACGCGCGGCCATTCGTGCCGGGCTGGAACCGATGCCAGAAGGTCCACGCCCGGAGGACGGCCTCCTGGACCAGGTCCTCCGCCTCGGCGCGGCTCCCGGTCATTCGGAGCGCGGAGCCGAAGAGCTCCCCCCGGTGCTTCAGGACTTCCTGATCGAACTCTGCGCGGTCGTGGTGGGTCATGGCACCTCCAGTCGTCGAGAGGCTGTGCAACGCACGGGCCATGGCGGCGCGAGACCCGAAAAAGCGGGAAATCACGACCGATCGCGTCTGGATGGACACGCCGTGTCTGCCAGGTTGTCGACTGAGGGACGCGGTGTCGTGTCAGCTTGTCAGCGACGCTCGCCCGCCGCGCGCGCCTCTTCGAGCGCAGCCGGGAGCGCGTCCGCCACCTCTCGCGCGAAGAGCCCGCGGTCGGAGAGGCTCGCCCGCTCGCCCGCGCGGGCGTGGAGGAGCACCATCGCGCACGCGGCCTCGAAGGGCTCGACCCCGCCGGCCAGGGCCGCGCCGATCGCCCCCGCCAGCACGTCGCCGGTGCCGGCCACGCCCAGGGCCGGGGTGCCGAAGGGGCAGACGACGAGCTTGCCGGGCGCGGCGACGAGGGTGCCGGCGCCCTTGAGGACCACCACCTGCCCCGTGAGCGAGACCAGCTTCTTCGCGGCCGCGTAGCGGTCGGCCTGGACGTCGGCGCTCTTGCAGCCGAGGAGCCGCGCCGCCTCTCCGGGGTGCGGGGTGAGCACGCGCGGCGGCGAGGACCGCAGGACGGACGCCCCCTCCTCCGCGAGCGCGGTCAGCGCGTCGGCGTCGAGCACGGCCGGGATCGACAGGCCGGTCGCGAGCTGTACGGCCAGCGCCTTGCCCGCGTCGTCCAGGCCGAGCCCGGGGCCGACCACGGCCGCGTCTTTGCCGTCCGAGAGATCGAGCGGCTCGTCGGGCAGCGCCATCGTCATCAGCTCGTGGACCCGGAGCTCCAGCGCGTCGCGCGCCTCTCCGCGCGGCGCCAGGGTGACGAGGCCCGCCCCCGCGCGCATCGCGCCGTGACCACAGAGGAGCGCCGCCCCGCTCTTGCCCGGCGAGCCCGCCACGACCACCAGGTGCCCCGCCGTGCCCTTGTGCGCCGCGAGGGCGCGCGGCGGCAGCCAGCGGGCGGCGTCCGACAGCTCGAGCAAGCCATCCTCGACCCGCGGGCCGGGCACCCCGATGTCGACGCACACGGTCTCCCCCGCGTGCGCGCGGCCCGGCGTCTGCCAGAGCCCTCGCTTGTGGCCGGCGAAGGTCGCGGTCAGCTCCGCGTGCAACGCTACCCCGAGCACGCGCCCCGTGTCGGCGTCGATCCCGCTCGGCAGGTCCAGCGCGAAGATCGGCGCCGACGCCGCGTCCAGACGCTCCACGAGCGCGCGCCGCCAGCCCTCGATGGGTCGGTCGAGCCCGGTGCCGAAGAGCCCCTCGACGATGGCGGTGGCGCTCGCGAGCGCGCCCTCGAGCGCCGACAGGTCGTCTCCCGTCAGCTCGGTGACGCGCAGGTCCAGCGCGTCGAGCGCCTCCAGGTTCACCTTCGCGTCGCCGCCGACCTTCTCCCGCGAGCCCGCGAGGAACACCTCGGGGCGAACCCCGTGCGTCAGCAGCCGCCGGGCGACGACCCACGCGTCGCCGCCGTTCTGCCCCGTCCCGCCCACGACCACGACGCGCCCGAGCCGGCCGGAGAAGCGTCGCAAGAAGAGCTCCGCCGCGCCGCGCCCCGCGTTCTCCATCAGCAGGAGGCCCGGGACCCCGGCGTCGACGATGCGCCCGTCGAAGCGCCGCGCCGCGTCCCGGGTCAGGAGCGGCTTCAACGCTCGGCCTCGCCCAGCTCGATCGCCTCGAGGTAGGCCTCCACCGCGCCCTTGATCCCGAGGAAGACCGCGTCCGCGATCAGCGCGTGCCCGATGTTGAGCTCCTCGAGCTGCGGGATGCTCGCGACCAGCTCGCCGAGGTTGCGGCTCGTCAGCCCGTGGCCCGCCGCGACCGTCATCTCCGGTGAGAGCTGCTCGGCGAGGGCGGCGGCGGCGGTCAGCCGAAGCAGCTCGTGCTCGAGCGCGTCCTCGTCCTTGGCCGCGCAGTAGTCGCCCGTGTGCAGCTCGATCGAGTCGGCGCCCAGCTCGACCGCGGCGCGGACCTGCGCCTCGTCCGGATCGATGAAGAGGCTGACCGGGATCGAGGCGTCGTCGAAGCGCGCCTTCACCTGGGCCATGCGCTCCACCTGCCCGGCCACGTCGAGCCCGCCCTCGGTCGTCTGCTCCTCCCGCTTCTCCGGCACGAGCGTCACGAGGTCGGGCTTGACGTCCAGCGCGAAGCCCACCATCGCGTCGGTCGCGGCCATCTCGAGGTTGAGCGTCGTCTTGACGAGCTGGCGCAGCAGGTGGACGTCGCGCTCCTGGATGTGCCGGCGGTCCTCGCGGAGGTGCACGGTGATCCCGTCGGCGCCCGCGTGCTCGCAGAACACGGCCGCTTCGACGGGGTCCGGGTATGCAGTGCCGCGGGCCTGGCGCAGGGTCGCGACGTGGTCGACGTTGACGTGGAGACGGACGGACATGCTTTTCAGCTATCACACCTGAAGCACGTCGCCATCTTCTGCGAGGTGGAGCGCGCCCTCGAAGCCGGCCGCGCGCACCTCGGCCGCGACGTCCACCGCGTCGCACGCCGGATAGAAGTGCGTGAGCACGAGGCGCGAGACGCCCGCCGCGCGCGCCACCTCGGCCGCGGTCCGTGAGGTCAGGTGGCCTCGCGCCTCGCGCGCCGCGGGGTAGCTGCACTCGAGCAGCGCGAGGTCTGCGCCCCGACAGAGCTCGACCAGCGCGTCGCAAGGTGCGCTGTCGCCGCTGAAGGCGAGCGTGCGCCCGCCCGCGCTGACCCGCACGCCGAGCGCGCCGGGCGAGTGCCGCATCACGCGCGCGTCCACCCGGAAGGGCCCCGCCTCGAAGTGGTCGCCGTCTGTCATGGAGACCACCTCGCGCGCGCCGTGCGCGTCCTCGACCCACCGGCCGTACATCGCCTCGATGGCCGCGAGGTGCGCGCCATGGCTCACCGGCCCGAGCAGCGCGAGCGGCGTCGAGACCGACGGGTCGGGCACGTTCCGACCGAAGAGCACGGCCGGCAGATCACAGCAGTGATCCACGTGGTGGTGCGTGGTCACGATGATCCGGGCGTTCTCGAACGTGATCCCCGCGCTCGGCCAGCGACGCGTGGAGCCCGGGCCGCACTCGAGCAGACACGCCACGCCGTCCTCGACGAGCGCGTAGCCGCTCGCCCCGCGCGAGGGATGCGGGATGGCGGTGCCCGAGCCGAGGACGTGCAGCTCCACGCCGGCCTCCCGGTCAGACGAAGTCGGCCCCGACCTTCACCAGCGTGTGGTGCTCGTGGCTCCGGCCGAGCACGACGTCGACGGTGTCGGTGGGACAGGGGGCGTGCCAGACGAGCAAGCGCGCCACGAGCCGGAGGAGATCGTGGTCCTCGAGGCCGGGCGCGCGGTCGTGCACGCGCACCCCCCACTGCTCGGTGCCCTCGTAGATCTCGGCCCGCGCGAAGACCTGCCCCTCGCGGCTGGCGAAGTCCCAGTGCTGCTGCGCGCGCCGCGCGACCGCGTCCACCTTGGGTGGCACGACGCGCCGGAAGGCCACGCTGTCGGGGTCGAAGATCATGGCTCGTACCGACGCCGGAGCAGCTCACCCACCGCGTCGCGCACGGAGGACTCGGCGTAGCCGTGATCGGCGACCATGCGCTCGAGGGTCTCGCGCGCCGCCCTCTCCCGCTCGGCGCCCATTTGCCGGATCGCGCGCTCGTCGTCCGCGAGGATCACGAGCGCGTCCTGGGCGATCTCCCCGAGCTGCTTGCGGCGCTTGCCGTAGGTGGCCTCCCGGAGCTTTCCGAGGAAGCGCGGGAAGACCTTGGTGTAGCTGACGCTCACGCCCGGGTTGTCGATGGCGTGACCCGCCACCGTGCTGATCAGGTCCTTGCGGAAGTTGTCGGCCTTGGCCGGGTCGACGTCGAGCATCTCCTCGACGTTCTTCATCAGGCCCTCGTCGGGCTCCTCGTACTCGCCGGTCATCGGGTTCTGCACGCGCTCGCCCTTCGTCCAGAAGGACACGTGCGTCACGTAGCGCTCGAAGAGGTCGACATATTGCGTCTCCTCCACGAGCCCCGTCGAGGTGCGGAACTCCTCGTCCACGAAGTCCAGCCAGCGCTCGCGGACCACTTCGACGAAGCCGCGGTGGTCGTGGTAGCCGCTCTCGGGCTTCTCCTTCAGGAAGTCGTAGTCGTCCGACTCGCAGAAGACGGCCACGTGCTCGAGCACCGCGATCGGCGAGAGGCAGCCGTAGCGCGGGTCCTGGGCCGCATCGAGCAGCAGGTTGCGGATCTCGCGCGGCGACGCCCCGTGCAGGCCCTCGTACTTGGGCCAGGTGTCCGACTCGTGCCGGATCGCCTCGAGGCCCGCGCGGAGCTCCTTCGCCTCCTCGCTGGCGAAGCGCTCGGGGATGCGGCCGTCCGCGTAGAGCTCCGCCTTCTCCAGCGGGGAGAGCGTCGTGGCGAGGCGACCGACGGTGGCGTTGTCGTATTCGTCCCCCTGCGGGCGCATCAAGCGCGTGAGCACCGCCCAGAGCGCCGCGACGTAGGTCGCGTGCGGCGCCACGTGCGTGCGGACCTGCGGGACGATCTGCGCGTCGTAGATCCCCTGCTCGCGCCGGTAGTCGAGCAGGTAGGGCACGCGCACCATCTGCAGCCGCCCACGGAACGAGCGGTACTCGTGGTGCTCCTTGAAGGCGTTGAGGTGCAGCTCGTTGCTCGTCGCCACCAGCACGCTGTTGAGCGGCAGCATCGAGAAGTTGAGGGAGACCTCGCCCGTCTCGATCGCGAGCAGCAGGTAGCGCCACGCGTCGAGCGGCCGCTTCAGGAGATCGCTGAACTCGAGCAGCCCCCCCGAGGCGTCGACGAGCTCCCCCATGGTCTCGAAGAGCGAGAGCGCGCTGAGCGACGCGGGCAACACCCCGAGCGAGCGGTCCACGCTGATCTGGCGCTCCTGCGCGTCGACCGCCATCTCCGGGCCGATGGTCACCACGCCGAGCCGGTAGCGGCGCGAGTGGTAGAAGCGCTCCACGCGCACGTGCGCGAGCACCTTCGTCAGCTCTCCCCGGTACGCCGTGAGCAGCGCGTCGAAGATCTGCCGGTTCTTGGCGCCGAGCTGCCCGTTCGCGATCACGTGCGGGGGCGACTCGTCGACCGAGCTCCCCTCGTAGGCCTCGGTGAGCAGCCGGCGGCGCTCCGCGCGGGGCAGCAGGAGGAGGGGGTTCTCGCGCAGCTCGCTCGTGAGCTTGACGTCGATCCGGCTGTCCGGGAGGTGCGCGAAGCTCTCCCCGGGCTCGAAGGAGTCGTCCCGGGATCCGAAGCCGACGGTCTTGCCGTCCTTGCCGCGCGGGAAGATCCAGCTGAACCGGTAGAGCGCGCCCTCGTCCTGGTAGGAGTAGTGCTCGAGCGCGCGCATGAGGCAGCCGACGAAGGTGCTCTTCGCCGAGCCGTTCGGGCCATGGAGCAGCACGAGGCGGTTGATCCGCCCCTCCCGCACGAAGTTGCTGAGGATGCGGTAGAAGTCGTGCTGCAGGCGCTCCTGACCGACGAGGAAGTCGTGACCGTCCCCCGACTCGTCCGCGCTGAGATCGTCGCTCTGCTCGAACTCGAGGTCGAACAGGCGCCACCGCTTCACGCTCGCGCCGGGCCGCTCCAGCTCGTAGGTGCCGAAGTAGTCGAGGCAGTCGCGCACGTAGCGCGCCGCGTCCCGGCTGTGTCGCCAGGGGTGCTTCGCGAACAGATCGAGGTACTCGTCGAACGAGAGCACGCGCTTCTGGGAGTCGAAGCGGTCTCGGACGACGGCGCCGATCTGAGTCAGCCGGGAGCGGGGGTCGAACATGTCCCTACTGTACCGGCAGGACGAGGGCGAGCGTGCGGCGATCCGGCATGCAGGCCTCGGGGGTGCACACCGCGAAGTCCACGACCGCGGTCACGGTGTGCTCTCCGGCCGCGCTCGGGGTGACCGGCACGTCGAAGCGCGCCACCTCCTCGGTGAACTCCTCCGCGTCGTCGTTGCCGAGCGGGGCCGCGGGCGCCTGGACACCCTCCGGCGCGGTCACGGCGATGGTCATCGGGAAGTCCTGGTTGACGTGGTAGCGACCGCGGGGCGTCAGGCGCACCTCGAAGCTGGCCTCCTGCCCGGGCTGGTACGGCCCCGCGGCGCTCGCGCGCAGCTCGAACGTGGGGTCCTCCACCACGGGCCCCGCCTCTTCGTCGGCCGCCTCGTCACCTTCGGGGGCCGCCTCGGGCTCGCGCTCGGCCTGCGCGGTCTCGTCCGCGCTGGACGTCGTCTCCTCGCCGCAGCCCGTGAGCCAGCCCGTGAGCGAGGCCGAGAGCAGCAGCGCGCCGAGCAGGGTCTCCATCCGCGCCGTCCGGATCAGCGTCTTCCTCATCTGGTCGATCTCCATTCTTTCGCGTGCAGTATGGTCCACGCGTGCGGGTTTCGACACCCATCTACCTCGCCCTGCTCCTGGCCGCTTGCGGCGCGCCGCCGCCCTGCGCCCGCTCGACCGAGTGTGCGTCGGGCCGCGTCTGCGGCCTCGACGGTCGCTGCGTGCGCCTCGGCTCGCCGGCCGGGGCGCGCTTCGCCGGCTCGCGGTGGCTCTCGCCGGTGGACTGGGGCGTCGCGGGCCGCCGCCGCGCGCTGGGAGACGGGATGCCGCTGGGAGGTCGCGCGGCCACCGAGGGCCTCGTCGCGTTCGGGCCCATGCCCGCCTCGAGCGAGATCTTGCGCGCGCTGCTCGTCGTCCAGCCCCTGGATCCGCACACCCGGATCGACGCGCGCCACGAGGTGGTCGTCGAGCACGTCGAGCCGTTCCGAGGCGGCGCCCTCCCCGCTCGACCCGGCGCGGGGCCGCTCCGCTTCGCGGCCGGCCGTCACGCGCTCGCGCCCGGCCCGGTCCTGCCCCTCCGCATCGACGTGACCGAGGCCGCGCGCGCCGCGGCGGATCGCGCGGACCGGCGCTTCCACCTGCTCCTGCGGCTCCGGGAGGGCAGCGCGCGTCCGCTCGTGCTCGCTTCCCCGTGGGCGATCGATCCCCAGCTTCGGCCCCGCGTCGAGCTGATGCTGCACTGACCGCTTCCAGCAGTCCGTTGAAGAACCTCGCTCCTCGTCTCTCGGGCGGGACGACCCGCCTCTCGGCCCGTGTCTCCTCGGCAATGCTGAAGCATTCCCTCGTCGCCCCGAACCGAGAATCGGGCCGTCGCGCCGCGAGATCCTTCGGGCTCGGTACTTCAACGGCCTGCTAACGCATTGCGTCACGCCTGCACTTGCCTTACCTCGCAGGCCTGACTCGGAGGGTCACCGTGAGCAAAGGTCGCATTCTACTTCTCGAGAACATCCATCCCGGAGCGATGGAGAACCTGGAGTCCGCCGGCTACGAGGTGGACCTGCTGTCCAAGGCGCTCGGCGAAGAGGACCTCGCCAGGGAGCTGAAGGACTGCGTCGCGGTGGGCATCCGCTCCAAGACCCACGTCACGCCGGCCGTGCTCGAGGCGGCCGAGGGCCTGCGCGCGGTCGGCGCCTTCTGCATCGGGACCAACCAGATCGCGCTCGACGACGCGAACCGACGTGGCGTCCCCGCCTTCAACGCGCCCTTCTCGAACACGCGCTCGGTGGCCGAGATGGTCATGGCCGACATCGTCTTCCTCGCGCGGCGGCTCGGTGACCGGAACAACCAGATGCACCGTGGCGTGTGGAAGAAGTCCGCGACGGGCAGCCACGAGGTGCGGGGCAAGACGCTCGGCATCATCGGCTACGGGCACATCGGGCGGCAGGTCGGCGTGCTCGCGGAGGCCTTCGGCCTTCAGGTGCTCTTCCACGACATCTCGAACCAGCTCCCCATGGGCAACAACCGCCCGTCGGTGGGGCTCGAGGACCTGCTCGAGGCGAGCGACTTCGTCTCGCTGCACGTCCCGGCCACCTCGCTCACCGAGAACATGATCGGCGAGGCGCAGATCCGGCGCATGAAGAAGGGCGGCTACCTGCTGAACCTCAGCCGCGGCAACGTCGTCGTCATCGAGGCGCTCGCGGCCGCGCTGAAGGACGGCCACCTCGCGGGCGCCGCGGTGGACGTGTACCCGAAGGAGCCGAAGACGAACGACGAGCCCTTCGAGAGCGAGTTGCAGGGCCTGTCGAACGTGATCCTCAGCCCCCACGTCGGCGGCTCGACCCAGGAGGCGCAGGTGTCGATCGGCCAGGAGGTCTCGACCGCCCTCATCCGCTACCTCGACTTCGGGATCACCGCGGGCGCGGTCAACGTGCCCACCGCCGACCTCGCCCCGCGGGAGGGCACGCACCGGATCCAGCACTTCCATCGCAACGTGCCCGGCGTGCTCGGGGACGTGCACCGCATCGTCGCCAACCACGGCGCCAACGTGGTCGGTCAGGTCCTCGCGACCGATCCGCAGGTCGGCTACCTGGTGATGGACGTCGCGGGCGGCGAAGGCGCGGCCATCGTGCAGGACGTCGCCGCGCTGAAGACCACGGTGCGCGCGCGCCTGCTCTACTGAGGCGCGGGACGGCGTACGTGTGTTAGCGTCGCGCGGCGAGGAGGTGGGGAGATGCAGTGGTACCTGAACCGCTCGGGCACCGCGGAGGGCCCGCTCGAGGAGGGCGCTCTCCTCGGCATGATCAGCGCCGGGCAGGTGCCGCGCGACGCGCAGGTCTGCCCGGTCGGTGGCAACGAGTGGAAGACGCTGACGAGCCACCCCGCGTTCGCCCAGGCGTCGAACGCGGCGTCGAAGGCGACGAGCAGCCCGGGCTCGGCCCCCGGATCGGCGCCCGGCGCGCCGCAGGGCCCGTCGCCCGGCTCTTCGCCGGGACAGGGCTCTTCGCCGGGACAGGGCTCGTCCCCTGGACAGGGCCCCATCGCGGCGACGATGGCCCTCGACAGCGCGCAGATCCAGAAGATGGCCCAGTCACACGGCGGGTTTCCCCCGCCGGGAGGCTTCCCGAGCCAGCCGGGCAGCGCGCCCGGCGGCTTCGCGAGCCAGCCCGGCAGCGCGCCCGGCAGCTTCCCCGGGCACGCGGGCAGCGCGCCCGGCTACGGCGCCGCGGCCGCGAACGCGCCCGGGCCCATGATGGGCGCGGCCGGCGCCGCCGCGCAGCCCAAGAAGAGCAAGCTCCCGCTCCTGATCGGCGGCGGCTGCGGGCTGCTGCTCCTGCTCACCCTCTGCGTGGGGGGCGGCATCTTCGCCGCCACCTCGTTCGGCGGCTCCGACGCGTTCGCCGAGGAGGTCAACGCGGCGGCCGACGACGTGCTCGCGGCCGCGCAGGTGCGACCGGGTGACGTGCGCGGGGTCTGGAACGGCTCGGGCGGCGGCGGCGAGACCCTCGCCAACACCAACGCCAGCGTCGCGCAGGAGCTCGGTCAGCTCGGCGCGAGCCCCGAGATCCAGCTCAGCGCGGTGATGTTCCGCGCCGTCTCCGGGCAGCGGCAGATCCGGGCCGTCGCCGTGGTCTTCCCCGACGGGCGCGTCCGCTACACCAACCTCGAGGCGAGCGACTGGACGCTCGGCGACATCCTCACGCCGACCAACTTCCCGCGCTCCAACGAGTCGCAGGAGGCGCTCGTGGGCGGGCTCGACCACCTGCTCGACACGGCGGCCGACGACTGCGAGGAGATCGAGCTGATCCGCGCGAGCGAGCTCGAGGGCCTCCCGGGGCGCCTGGTCGGCGACATCCTCGAGCACGCCTCGGAGAGCGATCGCCGTCAGGTCTGCAACGAGGTCAACACCCACGGGCGGGAGGCCTTCACGATGCAGTCGGTCAACGCCATCGTGGTGGTGGTCAAGGGCAGCGGCGGCAGGACGGCGGCGCTCAACGCGAGCTTCGAGATCGCGCCCGGCAACCCCAACCTCGCCTTCCTCGGCCCGGTCCGCAGCCGCGTCTACGACCTGTAGGCGCTCAGCCGAAGACCTTGCCGGGGTTCAGGATCCCTTTGGGGTCGAGGACCGCCTTCATCTGGCGCATCAGCGCGATCTCCGCCTCGCTCCGGGTGTAGCCGAGCCACTTCTTCTTCAGCAGCCCGATGCCGTGCTCCGCGCTGATCGAGCCGCGGTGCGCCCGCACGAGCTCGAACAGGGCCGCGTCGGCCTCGGACACGCGCGACAGGAACACCGCCTTGTCCATCTCGTCCGGCTTCATGACGTTCACGTGCAGGTTGCCGTCGCCGATGTGGCCGAAGAGGCAGACCTCGAAGTCGGGGTAGCGCTCCTCGAAGGCCCGCTCGAGCTCGGCGCAGAAGGCGGGGAGCGCGTCGATGGGGAGCGCGATGTCGTTCTTGTGAGGCAGCCCGGTCGCGCTGAGGCTCTCGCTGATCCCCTCGCGCAGCTCCCACAGCTTTCGCGCCTGCTCGAGCCCGGCCGCGAGCGTGCCGTCCAGCACCAGCTCCTGCTCGATGACGCCCTCCAGCCAGGCGTCGAGCGCCGCGCGGTCGTGCGACTCGACCTCGAGCAAGACGTAGTGACTCGCGTCGGTCTCGAGCGGCGAGCTCAGCCCGCGATGGCGATGGAGACGCGCGAGGCAGCGATCGGTGAGCATCTCGAAGGCGCTCACCTCGAACGGGCCCTTGCGCGCCGCCTCGAAGACCCGGAGCACCGCGGCGAGGTCCTCGACCGCGAAGAAGAAGACGTCGAGGTGCCCCGGCTCGCGGGCGAGCTTGAGCGTGGCCTCGGTGACGATGCCGAGCGTGCCCTCGGTGCCGATGAAGAGCTGGCGCAGATCGACGCCGGTGTTGTTCTTCTCGAGCGCGCCGCCCAGCTCCAGCACCTCCCCCGTCCCGGTCACGACCGTGAGCCCGAGCACCCACTGCCGGGTCAGCCCGTAGCGGATCACCTTCACCCCGCCCGCGTTGGTCGCGATGTTGCCGCCGACCTGCGAGCTGCCCTTGCTGGCGAAGTCGACCGGCCAGGTAAGCCCGTGCTCGGACGCCTTCTGGTGCACCGCCTCGGTGATCGCGCCCGCCTCCACGTGGAGGGTCAGCGCGACGGGGCTCACCTCGCCGATCGCGCGCATGCGCTCGAGCGACAGCACCAGCTCCCCGTCCTTGGCCACCGCGCCGGCCGCGAGCCCGGTCCGGCCTCCGGACGGGACGACGGCGACCTCGTGGTCGCAGCAGAGCTTCACCACGGCGGCCACCTGCTCGGTGCTCCGCGGAAAGGCGATGGCCGAAGGCGCCGGCTCGTGCACGCGCGTCCAGTCGCGCCCGTACTCGACGAGATCGTCGGGCGCGGTGCTCAGGCCGTCCGCCCCGAGGATCTCGAGGAGCGCGTCCGTGACCGTGGCAGAGAGAGACATCGACGGATGCATAGTCCCGATGACGCCTCCATGCAGCCGGGAGAATGGTCTCCCGGCGCCATCCCCGGTTGCGGCCATCGGGGGGGCTGAGGCACTCTGGGCTCGACGATGCGCCGCACCAAACGGCTCGGCCGCTATCACCTCACGGAGCGGATCGCCTTCGGCGGGATGGCAGAGCTATTCCGCGCGTTCACGTTCGACGCGGACGGCTTCAAGCGCGACGTGGCCATCAAGCGGCTCCTCCCGCACTACCTCGAGGACCAGCAGTTCCTCACGATGCTGGTCGACGAGTTCAAGCTCGTCAGCCACCTGAAGCACCCGAACATCGCCGAGGTCTTCGAGCTGGTCGAGGTCGACGAGAACCTCCTCATCGCGATGGAGTACGTCGACGGCAAGGACCTGCGCTCCACCGTCGAGAAGGCGCGCGGTCGGCGCATGACGCTCGCGCTCGACGACATCGCGTACGTGCTCGCGCGGGCGCTCGACGGGCTGCACCACGCCCACGTCGCGCGGGACGAGAACGATGAGCCGCTGAAGATCGTGCACCGCGACTTCAGCCCCTCGAACCTGCTCGTCGGCTACGACGGGACCGTCAAGCTCTGCGACTTCGGGATCGCGAAGGCGACGCACAACCGGATCCAGACCAAGACCGGCATCATCAAGGGCAAGGTCAAGTACATGAGCCCGGAGCAGGCCTTCGGCCGGAAGCTCGACTGGCGCTCGGACCTCTTCAGCGCGGGCAGCGTGCTGTACGAGCTGGCCACGGGCGCGGCGCCGTTCCACGCGGCCAACGAGATCGATCTGATCTTCGCGGTGCGCGACGCGAACCCCACGCCCGCGCGCGACATCAACCCGGACATCCCCGAGCAGCTCTCACGCATCATCGAGAAGGCGATGAGCCGCTCGCGCTCGGCGCGCTATCAGACCGCGCTCGAGTTCCGGGACGCGCTCCTGCGGTTCCTGCGCAACTACAACCCGAAGTACCGCCGCACCAAGCTCTCGCGCTTCATGAAGCGGGTCTGGAGCGAGGAGATCGAGCGAGACCTCCGCGCGATGGAAGACTTCGTGCTCGACCAGAAGGCGTTCGACGAAGGCGCGGCCCTCGGCAAGAACCTCATCGCCGACGCGCTCGGGCCGGGCGCGAGCTACAGCCAGTTCTCTCCCCAGCCCACGTCGAGCGCCGAGGACGCCCCGGACGAGGTGCATCAGGTGAAGACCGAGATCATCGACACCGCGCGGGCCAAGGCGGGCGGCGAGGACCTCAAGGCCGAGGCGACGGTGAAGGCGCCCTCCCCGTACGACCCCATTCACGACGAGAAGACGGTCGTGACCGGGCAGCACGGCAAGAAGTGATGAAGCTCCACCTCCTGGACGGCACGTACGAGCTGTTCCGCATGTTCTACGGGGCGCCGCCGTCCCAGAACGACGCCGGGCTCGAGGTCGGCGCGACCCGGGCCATCCTCCGGAGCTTCGCGATGCTCCTCGAGCGCGAAGACGTGACGCACGTGGGTGTCGCGTTCGATCACGTCATCGAGAGCTTCCGGAACGATCTCTTCGACGGGTACAAGACCGGCGCGGGCATCGACGAGGCGCTCTGGGCGCAGTTCCCGCTCGCCGAGCAGGCGGCGGCCGCCCTGGGCTTGGTGGTCTGGCCGATGGTCGAGTTCGAGGCGGACGACGCCCTCGCCGCGGCGACCGCCCGCTTCGCCGACGAGGTCGACCAGGTGGTCATCGCCTCGCCCGACAAGGACCTCTGCCAGTGCGTGCGCGACGAGCGGGTGGTGCTCTGGGATCGCCGACGAGACATCGTGCTCGACGAGCCCGCGGTGATCGAGAAGCACGGCGTCCCGCCCGCGGCCATCCCCGATCTCCTCGCGCTCATCGGTGACAGCGCCGACGGCATCCCGGGGATCCCGCGCTGGGGCGCCAAGAGCACCGCGCAGGTCCTGACCCGGTACGGCGCCATCGAGCAGATCCCCGACGACGAAGGCGCCTGGGACATCAAGGTGCGCGGAGCCAAGACCCTGGCTCAGAACCTCGCCGCCCAGCGCGAGGACGCCATGCTCTACAAGCGGCTCGCCACCCTGCGCACCGACGTGCCCATGCCGCAGACCGCCCTCGCCGATCTCGAGTGGCGCGGCGCCGATCGCGAAGCGCTCGAGGCCCTCTGCGCCACCCTCGGCGAGACCAGCCTGCTCGAGCGCGTCCGCTTCGCCGACTGAAGCGGGGCGGTCAGTTACGGTGCACGATCACCCGGCGGCGGGTGCCGTCGTCTTCGACCACGTCGCGGCGGGTCCGGAGCAGGTCGCGGACGCGGCGCGCCACGGGCTCGCTGGCCGGGGACAGGTGCCAGCGCGGGCGGACGGTGCCGTCGGCCGACTCCTGGAACTTGATGAAGGCGATGAACTGCGTATCGAGGATGCGCCGCTCGTTGTCGCTGATGGTCCCGAAGCCCGCCTCGCTCGCGCTGACGGAGAGCACGACCTCGTCCTCGAGCTCGCCGAGGTACTCGCGATCGACCTGCGTCACGAGCCGATAGGTCTCGTTGCGCTCCAGGTCGACGTCGGTCCGGAAGGTCTTCACCGTCACGAGCGCGACGACGTCGGCCAGGCTGACGCGGCGATCGATCTCGTCTTCCCACGTCCGCAGCCACGCCCCGCCGAGCGCCTCCGGGTCGCGGACCATGTCGAGGCCGTTCTCGAACGCCGGCTCGTGCTCGGCGGTGAACGGGGTCACGTCGCGGACGATGGGCCCTCCACCGCCGCACCCGGCGAACGCGGCGAGGCAGAGGCAGAGCGCGAGTCGGGACAGCGTGGATCGAAAGGGCGTCATCGGCGCCCGGACCTTAACAACCAGCGGGGCCATCCGCCACGCGGGAAGCGGCCCCGGTGAGGGACGCCCACAGCGAGGCCAGGTCGGGGGCGAGCGGCGCCTCGAGCTCGAGCGGCTGCCCCGTGCGCGGGTGGGCGATGCAGAGGCGGTGCGCGTGCAGCGCCTGGCGAGGGTGGCCGAGGCGCGCCTCGAGCTCCTCGTTCATGCCGCCCGCGTCGACGTAGTCGAGGAAGGGCTGCGGCCCCTCGGGTCCGTAGAGCTTGTCGCCGACGATCGGGTGGCCGAGCGCGGACACGTGAACCCGCAGCTGATGCTGTCGCCCCGTCTCGGGATGGAGCGCGACCAGGGTGTGACCGGCTGCGCGCGCCTGCACCTCGAAGCGGGTCCGGGCCGGCGAGCCGTCCTCGCGCACCTCCATCAACAGATGCAGCCCCTCGTCCGGCCGCCCCATCGGCAGATCGATGCGGCCGCGGTCCTCGGACAACTCTCCTTCGAGGATCGCGAGATAAGTCTTCGAGACCTCACGGTTTTCGAACTGCGCCTTCAGCGCGCGCTCATCGTCGAGGGTCCGCGCGCAGACCAGCACGCCGCTCGTCTCACGGTCCAGCCGATGGGCCAGGTGCGGCGTGTCGTCGGGCCAGCGCTGCCGCATGAGGTACGTCAGCGTGTTCTTGTGGTAGGTGGCGGACGGGTGCACGGGCAGCCCGGCCGGCTTGTCCACGACCACCATCGCCTCGTCCTCGTAGATCACCCCGAACTCCTGGGGCGTCTCCGGCTCCTCGAAGCTCGGACGGACGAGGATCACCACCTCGCCCTCCCGCACGCGCTCGCTCGGACGTCGCCGCCGCCCGTCCGCGCGATAGGCGCAGCGGCGCACGATCGCGTTCGCGCGAGTCCGGCTCAGGCGCGGGATCCGGGACTGGATGAACCGGTCCAGGCGCACCCCGTCGAGCTCCCGCGGGACGGGAAACGTCAGGACGATCGAGTCCGGCGAGCAGCCGGGAGGGGGCTTGCGCGGTCGGCGCTGCACCCGAGGAGCCTAGCTCAGCTCAGGCTGACGACTCACGCAGCCTTGATGACCTTGCCCGTGCGGATGCACCGGGTGCAGGCCTGGATACGCTGAGTACGGCCCTCGACCACTGCGCGCACCGACTGCAGGTTCGGCTTCTGCCACTTGCGCGACTTACGGTTCGAGTGGCTGACGTTGTGGGCGGCTTGCGCGCCCTTGCCGCAAATGCTGCAACGGTATGCCATGATCATTCCTCCGAAGGGGTGCGCTTGTTAGCACCCGTCCTCTGCGGCCGCAATGAACGGTCGACGGAATGTCCCGATGGGACGACGACGTTCAACCGCCAGCTTGCCCAGTGAGCGCGTCGACGATGCCGCTCGCCCGATCCCCTGGCCCTGGCGGATCGGTGTGGCCGCCCTGTGTCTGGCCACCCTGCCCATCGGCGCGCGTCCCAGCCCCGACGCCTCCGCTCCCGAGTCCGTCGCCGCGCCGGTCTTCGACGAGCCGGCCACCCTGACCCTGTCCTTCTCGGGGGACTCGGGGGATGAGGCGCCCCCGCCCGTCGTCGTCTGGGCCACCCTCGAGGGAGAGCGCGTGGCCGAGGTGTCGGGCCCGCTCCCGCTCTCGCTGTCCTTGCCGCGCGAGGTGCCCGTCACCGTCGTGGCGGAGGCCCCCGGGCGCGCCCGCTTCGCCCAGTCCATCGTCCTGCAGGGCGATCGCGAGCTCCGCGTCCCGCTCCCGGAGGGGGCGACGGTGCGCGGCGTCGTCGTCGACGATCTCGGCGCGGCGGTCGAGGGCGCGCAGATCCAGCTCGAGCGCGAGGACGGCGCCGCCCCGCTCCCCTGGACCGCCACCAGCGACGGTGAGGGACGGTTCGCGATCGATACACTCTGGACCGGCGCCCACCGGCTGGCGGTGCGGGCGTCCGGACACGCCCGGATCGCGCGCGCCGGCGTGGACCCGTCGGACGAGGCGCTGCGGCTCACGCTCGAGCGGGTCGGCCTCGTCGCGGGCCGCGTGATGCGCCCCGACGGAGATCCCGCGCGGGGGGCCGAGGTGGTGATCGCCGGCAGCGGCCTCTGGCCCGCGCGCCGCGCCCAGACGGACGCCGACGGGCGCTTCCGCTTCCCCGAGGTGCCCCCGGGCGTGTACGAGGTCCGCGCGTTCGCGGGCGAGCAGGTGGCGGAGCCCCGGCGCGGGCTGCTCGTCGAGGCCGGCGGCCGCTCGCTGCTGACCTTCGCCCTCCAGGACGGGGTGCGGCTGAGCGGGATCGTGCGTGACGCCGACACGCGCGAGGGTGTCGAGGGGGCCGAGATCACGGTCGCGACCGAGGCGCTCGACGCGGCGCCCCGGGTAGCCACGAGCGGCGAAGGCGGCCGCTTCCTCGTCAGCGGGCTGCCGGCCGGGGTCGTCCAGACCGTCTCCGTGTTCGCCGAGGGATACGTGCCCGTGACCGCGGTCGAGCACGGGCCGGGCGAGCCGCTCGAGGTGAGCCTGGTGCGCGGCGCGGTGCTGGCGGGCGTGGTGCTCGACGCCGATCGACGCCCGGTCCCGAACGCGACGGTCGAGGTGCTGGGCGAAGACGAAGCGCGTCAGCCGATCAGCCTCGGGGCGGGCCGCGGCTTCCGCTCCGCCGTCTTCGGCGCGCACGAGGCCCAGACGACGCAAACGCAAGCGGGTCCGGCCCCGATGGCCCTCGAGGTGACCGGGGGGCCCGTGCCGCCGATCCCCGTCGCGCCGATGGGCGCGTCCGGCGCGACGGAGCTCGCCTTCGCCCCGCTCCCCGAGACGGCGCTCGAGCATCGCTACGCGGACGCCCACCGCACCGACGAGTACGGCCGGTTCCGCATCACCGGCGTGCCGCCCGGGCACGTGCAGGTGCTGGCGCGGCGCCAGGATCTCGCCCCCGCGTCGACCCCGCGCCTCTTCGTCGCCGCGGGCGGCGAGCGGGACGACATCGAGCTGATCCTGCCCCCGGCGGGCCGGCTCGTGGGGCGCGTGCTCGACGACCGCGGCCGCGGCCTCGACGGCATCCTCGTCGAGGTGCGGAGCGACGCGCTGCCCCACCCGCGCGTGACGTTCTCGGACGCGCGCGGGCGCTTCGAGCTGGACGGGGTCGTCGGGGAGCTGACCGTGACCGCCCTCCCCCACGGCCGGCCCGCGGCCCGCGCGCGCGCCGAGGTGATCTCGGGCGAGGAGACCGAGGTCGAGCTGGCCCTCGAGGAGGCGCTGCACACGCTCGCGGGGCGCGCCGTGGACGCCGGTGGGTTCCCGCTCGCGGGCGTCCAGCTCACGGTGTCTTCGCTGCGCGCCGACGCGCCGCACCGGCGCACGCTCTGGAGCGGGGACGACGGCACCTTCTCGCTCCCCGGCCTGCCCGCGCCGCCGTGGCGGCTCGAGGCGCTCCAGCCGGGCTTCGCGCCCGCGCGCCTGGATCTCTTCGAGCCGGCGGACGACGTGCGCGTGACGCTCGACCGCGGGGCCGAGATCACGGGCAGCCTCCTCGACGACCGCAGCGGCGAGCCGGTCCAGGCGCGGGTCGAGCTCCTGCGGGACGATCTGCCGCCCGAGCGGCTCGCGACCCGGACCGACGCCGACGGCGCGTTCCGCTTCGAGCGCGCGCGGGCCGGGCTCTGGACCCTGCGCGTGACGAGCGAGGACCACCTGCCGCACGAGGCCGACTTCCGGCTCGAGGCGCGCGGCGGTCAGCCTCGCGATCGCGCGCTCCGCCCCATCCGCCTCACGCCTGGCAGCCGCCTCGAGGGCACCGTGGTCGACGCGCTCGGCGCGCCGGTGGCGCGGGCCACGGTCCGCGTCGACGATCACACCGCGACCACCGACGGCGAGGGGCACTACGTCTTGCGCGGCCTGAGCCCGGGCGAGGTCGTCGCCGTGGCGAGCCACCCCGCGGCGGGCGAGGCGGAGACCGACGCGACCCGCCTCTACGAGGGCCGCGAGACGCTGGGCGTCGTCATCCACCTGCCCGAGCGCTTCGACGCCGCGCGGGCGGCGGAGATGCCGGGGCGGCGGCGCGGGGTGGCGATCGAGGTGCGGCGCGTCGACGGCGAGATCCGGGTGCGCGAGGTGCGCGAGGGCAGCGGGGCCGCGCGCGCGGGGCTCCGCGCCGGCGACGTGCTCCTCGAGATCGACGGCGACGCCCCGCGTACCGCGCTCCAGGCGCTCCGTCTCCTGGCGGGATCGCCGAGCGTGCCGGCCGTGATCTGGGTCCGGCGCGGCGAGCGCGAGGCGACGCTGGTCGTCGAGCGCGAGGTGTGGCTCCCGTGACGCTCAGAGCCGCCGCACCGCGGTGATGCGGCTCGGGACGTGGGTCGGGCAGATGGCCGGGCCGACGGTCCGCCCCTGGTAGACGTCGCCGATGGCCGAGAAGCGGCCCTCGAAGCGCTGCCCCACGTGCGGGGCGAAGCACCCCGCGTCCCCGCTCTCGACGAAGCCGAACTTCGGGTCCGCGGGGTTGGTGTAGAGCTCGAACCGGGCTGGACAGTACAGGACGCCAGGGCCGGTGAAGCGGATGGGCGAGACCGTGAACGCGTCCCCGCGCGCGCTCACCGCGTCCACCATCGTGGCGATCTCGTAGCGCACCTGCCACTCCTCCCAGTGACACTGGTCGCAGCTGATGGGGCGACACGAGTGGTGGCGGTAGGTCACGTCCCAGGTGCCGATCAGCGAGGGGAATTGCACGTTGAAGAGGCGGGGCTCGGAAGACACGCGGCCGCCGGGCGGGCCGACGTCGACGATGACGTCCCAGCCCGTGTCGGCCTCGATCCGCGCGGGCGTCAGCACGAGCAGCTCCGTGCGCGACGCCGAGAGCACGGGGGCCTCGAAGCTCCGCGGATCGGTGCCGAGCACTCCGGACTCCACGAAGCGCACCCGCAGCAGGCGCCGGTCCTCGGTGAACCCTCGCCCACGGATCCAGACGGCCTGGTTGGGCCCGCCCATCGGGGGGTCGAGCGCGTCGATCCGGACGCCGTTCTCGACCTGCACGTTCATCGGGACGTCGCCCCGGTCGTCACCCGCCCGGACCTCGAGGCGGATGGGACCGATGGCGCGCGCGAGGCTCGCGGCGGGCAGCACGGCGTGGAGCGAGGTCCCGTCGGGCGCGACGCGCGTGGGGGTCACCGTGACCGGATCGAAGCCGCCCCCTTCGTCGTGGAAGGTCACCTCCGTGGGCCCCGCGTCGGACGCGAGCCCGGCGCCGATCACCCGGAAGAGCGTATCGCGGTGGGCCTTCTCCACGTCCAGCGGGCGCACCGCGGTGGCCTCGAAGCCGAAGTCGACGTCGAACTCCAGCACCCCGGGCGTGTCGCTCAGGTCCGCGAGGACCTTGCCGAGGTTGACGGCGTTCGAGATCGCGCCCGCCGCGGACAGCAGCGCGTCGAGCTGCCCGAGCACGGGCACCGCCTTGGCGGCGATCCGCCCCGCGATCTGGGAGACCACCGCCGCCGCCGCGCCCACGGCGAGCGCGCGCGCGAAGAGCTGGGTGATCGGCCCCGCGCTGTCGAGGTCGCGCAGAAAGAGGCTCACCAGGATCCCGATGGCCCGCCGGGGCTCGCCCGCGTCCATCGCCGTGCGGAACTCGGTGATGGTGTCGAGGCTCTGCTGGAGGAGGAGCGTGATGAGCGCGCGGCGGAAGGCGCGGGACTGAAGCGCGCGGCTGTGACCGACGAGGTCGGCGAGCGTGGGCAAGAGCACCCGATCGAGCACGGTGCGCAACCGCACGAGGTCCTGCGCACGGCGGGCGCGCGCCCCGGTGGGCTGCGGCGCGAACACGCCCGGGGTGACGATCTCGACCGTCGCGCTCCGGTACCCGGGCGCGTTCAGGGCCGCGGTCGAGGCGTCGAAGAGCAAGAGCGCGCCTCGCTGCGCCCCGATGATGTTCGTGTCGAACGGCCCGTCGATGTGTCGCTGGAGCGGGCGGTCCGCGAGGTCGCGCACCTCGGCGCTCAGGAGGAACGCCGTGTCGTTCTCGACGTCCACGTGCCCCGTCCCGGCGCGCTGCCGGACGCTGACGTCGAACTGCTCGGCCGGGGTGATCTCGGCGCGCTGACCGGCGAGGGGCGTGAGGCTGGCGTCGCCGAGCCCGGCGCGGATCTCCGCCTCGGCCGCGGCCAGCGCGCGCTCGAAGTCCGCGGCGTACGCCGGCCCGGGGTCCCGGAAGAAGCTCGCGCTCGCGGCGAGCCCCGCCTCGATGCGCGAGGCGAGCGCCGCGATCTCGGGGAGCGCCTCGACGCGCCCGAGCAGGTCCGCCATGGACGCGAGCGCCACGCGATCGAGCGCCTGGTTGGCCAGCAGCACCTGCGCCACCGCGGTCGAGGTCGGGCCCATCGGACGCGCGCTCGAGTCGCCCTCGAAGGTCACCCACTGGAACACGAGCGCGGGCCGGCCGTCGCCCGGGTCGGGGTGCAGCGCGCACACCACGTCCACCTCGCGGGTCGACACCGGGATCAGGCTCGAGTGCGGGAGCAGGTCGCGCGAGTCGGCGGAGAGGCGCAGATCGAACGCGTCGAAGGGCGCCCCCGCCGGGACCTGGATCGAGGTCGACACCCCGCGCGTGAAGCGCAGCGCGACGGGGTTGCTCGCGAGGTCACCCGCGAACGCGCGGAGCACGCCGTCCTCCATCCAGTCGGCGCCCCAGAAGTCGAGGCGGTCCGCGGCCGGCGGGTGGTTGAAGTCGATCCGCACCCCGTCCAGCTCCACGTGGGTGATGCCCGCGGTGCGGAGGCCCGGGACGCTGACCCCCGCGTTCGTCATCGCGCGGTCGCTCGTGGGCAGCAGCAGCGGCGCGTCCGGGTGCACGACGGCGACGGGGACCTGGTTGGAGGTCAGGTCGGAGGTCGGCCCCGCTTGCACGCTGATCTCGCCCTCCCCCGCGCGCGTGAACGTGGCCTGCAGCACGCCGTCCGCGATCCGCGTGGCCGGCACCCGCTCGATGGATCCGTCCCCGCGTCGGAGGAGCGCCAGGTTGCCCGAGGCCGCGACCCCCTCGCCGCGGATCGTCAGCACCTCCCCCGCCACGACCAGCCCTGGCGTGGACGGCGCGCCGGGCAGGTCGCCCTCGACGCCCGTGACCAGGACGCGCGTCGCGTCGGAGAACGGATCGGCCTCCACGAGCGGCGCGCCGGGCTCGGCGTCGTCGAGATCGGGCACCCCGTCGCCGTCGTCGTCCACGTCCCGGTAGTCCGGCGCGCCGTCGAGGTCGAGATCGGGCGGCGCCCGCCCCGCGGAGAACGCGTCCGCGTCGGGGGCTCCGTCTCCGTCCGCGTCGAGGTCGGCGAAGTCCGGGGCGCCGTCTCGATCGGGATCCGCGGCGCCCTCCGCGCCGTCCGCGAAGCCGTCGCCGTCCGCGTCGTCGTCGTACCAGCCGGGGAGCCCATCTGCGTCGAGGTCGAAGGGGTCGCGGGAGGCGGACAGCTCCACCCCGTCGGGCACCCCGTCGCGGTCCGGGTCGGCGTCCCCCGCGCGCATGCCGAGCGCCTCCTCGAGCGCGTCGCGCGCGCCGTCGAGATCGGCGTCCGGCGCGACCGTCAGCCGATACGTGCCCGCGCCGACGCGCGACTCGACCAGGACCTCGTAGGTGGCGGCGCGATCGATCCGAAACGCGGCCACGGCCACGACGTCCGGCGCGAGGAGCTCGGGCGCGGGCAGGAGCGCGACGGGGATCGGATCATCACCGACGAGCTCGGCGACCGAGAGCGTGGCCGCCCCGTCCGCCTCGCCGTCTGCCTCCAGGACCGCGGTGACGAGCTGCCCCTCGACGCCCGTGAAGCGGAAGGCGTCGAGGTCGCGATCGCGGTCGAGGCTCGACGCGACCTGGAACGGGAGCGGGCCGACGTCGACGGGCTCGGGGTACAGCCCGCCGCTCTCGATGACGCTCACCGTCGGCCAGGCGGAGCGCGCCGCGTCGAAGGGGAAGGCGTCCTCTTCGTCGGGGACGCCGTCGCCGTCCTCGTCGAGGTCGGCGAAGTTGCCGACGCCGTCGCCGTCCCGGTCGAGCCACTCCGCGGGGTCGTCCGGGAACGCGTCTTCGGCGTCGTCCACCCCGTCGCCGTCCCGGTCCGTGATCGGCGCGGGCGGGCCGCCGTCGACTCTCGGGACGCGACCGTCGAGCGCGGCGTCTGTGGCCCCGTCGGGCGCGTCGGCGTCGGCGCCCGCGTCGAGGGGAGATGGGCCTCCGCACGCGAGGCAGCACGCGAGGCAGAAGGTGATGAGGACCGGCAGAACGAAGCGCATGAGAAGACTCCCCCCTCGACGACGTGCGCCCCATCTCGAGCTGTTCCGCGGCGCGCGGCGAGCGGGCGAGCCCACGCCCACCCCGAGGAGACGATAGCCCGCGCCCCGCCGCGGTTCGCGTCCGCGGTCGCGCGTCTTCGAATGGAAACGCCTACCGCCGCGCATCCAGGCGTGCGCGTCGCGGCGCCGTCCTCGGCGAGCTCCCCGTGATGCTCCCCCTGCTCCCCGCGATGCTCCCCCAGCTCCCCGCGATGCTCCCCCGGCTCCCCGCGATACTCCCCCGGCTCCCCGCGATACTCCCCCGGCTCCCCGTGATGCTCCCCCCGGCTCCCCGCGATACTCCCCCGGCTCCCCGCGATACTCCCCCAGCTCCCCGCGATGCTCCCCCTGCTCCCCGTGATGCTCCCCCCGCTCCCCCCGGCGTCGCCGAGCCGGGGGAGACGGTCGAGGAGCCGGGGGACGTCTCTCGCGGGCCGGGGGACGAGCTCGGGGAGGCTGGGGGGGCGACTCTCCGAGCCGGGGGCGCGAGTCCCGGGAGCCGGGGGACCCCGCTCTGGAGGCTGGGGGGCGCGTCCTGGGAGCTGGGGGGACGCTGGGCGGGCCCGGGGGACGCCGCTCGGAGGCCGGGGGGCGTCTCCGAGGGGCCGAAGAGACGGCGCGCGACGCACGCGACCGAGGAGCCGGTGCGCCGCACGCTACCCGCGGGGCGCGGGCATCCAGCCGCCGGGCGCGCGGGTCGCGGCGCCGTCCTCCGCGAGCTTGATCAGATGCGCCTCCGTGGACTGGGCCGCGAGGGGCCAGACGACCTTGGGCGCGTCTCCGTAGCAGTCGGGGACGAGGTCCATCGCGCTGGCCGGGCCGCCGTGCCGCTCGAGCGCCGCGCGCACCTTCTCCTCTCGCGCCAGGCGGTGCTCGATGTAGTGCGACAAGAGCGCCTGCGCGTCGTGGATGGGCATGCCGTGGGCCGGGAGCAGCATCGACGGGCGCTCGGCCGCCATGCGCGCGAGGGACTCCAGATACAGGCGCATGTCGCCGTCGTGCGGCTCGACCAGGATGGTGCCGACGCTCGCCACCATGTCGCCCGCGAGCATCGCGCCGCTCGCCTCCTCGACGAAGCAGAGGTGCCCCGGCGCGTGCCCCGGCGTGTGAACGGCGCGCACGGTGACCGGCGTCGGCCCGTCGAGGTGGATGCGCTCGCCGTCCTCGAGCAGCCGCTCGAAGACGAGCTCCCCTCGCAGGCGCTCGGCCGTCATCGCGTGCGCCCAGAGCGGCAGCCCCAGCCGCTCGCTCAGGGCCTTCGCTCCCCCGACGTGATCGGGGTGATGATGCGTGGCCACGATCGCCTTCGGGTGGATGCCGTCGCGCCGCGCCTCCTCGATCCAGCGCACCGCCCGGTCCAGCTCCTCCGCGTGCGGCGTCGCCGGCTCGACCAGGATCGCCTCCCCGGATCCCACGAGATACGCGTTGGTGTGGGTCGCGGGCGGGAGCGTCGGCGTCAGGAGCGGCATCATCTGCAGCCACGGGACGACCTCCCACCGCAAGCACTCTTGCCCGTCCGCGCCGTGGACCTGGCAGAGCTCGTCCGGCATCAGGCGCCCGTGGCGGTCGAGCGAGCGCAGCAGCGCCGCGAGCGGCGGGGCCAGCATCACCTCGCCCCGCGCCCAGCGCGCCCACGCGTGGTCGGCCCGGATCCACTCCGCGTGATCCAGCTCGAAGAGGTCCGCGTCGACGGGGAGCGGCCCCTCGACGCTCAGCCCGAAGAAGCGGGTGTCGAAGCGGCGGCGCGCGTAGCGGGGCGTGACCCAGCGGCCGGCGGGCGCGAGCGAGGCCGTCTGCCAGACGAGGCCGTGCGCCCGGAAGCGAGCGCGCCCCTCGGCCGGCGTGTCCCCCCGCAGCGCGTCGCGGAGCGCCTCGATCTCCGGCTCGCGCAGGCGCTCGGCCCCGTGGGCGAAGAGCACCCCGACCTCCTCGAAGGTCTCCCGGAGCGCGCTCACCCGCGCGGCCACGTCGCTCCCGCCGTCGTTCGGCATGTCGCCGTCCGAGGCCTCCACGAGCCCGCCCGGGCAGACGTGGAAGCGGGCGAGCGCGGGGGCGTCGTCGGGGCGCCGCGCCCAGAGGAGCGAGGGCACCTCCTCGCCGTGGTGCACGAGGGTCAGGCAGGCGGCGTCGAGACAGTCGGCCACGCGTTCACCATAGTCGGCGCGCTCCGGCCGGCTACTCGTCGGAGCCGAGGTTCGGCGTGCCCGCGGGCGGAGGCAGCGGCACGTCCCCCACGAGATCGCGGCGCACCCCGCTCGAGGGCGTGCCGGGCGCCATGGGGAACATCGACGCGCGCTGCCCCGGCAGGATCGACGGCGAGCGCCCCTCGCGCGCGGTCTCCGGGTCGCCGATGATCTTCAGGCACAGCTTGAGGATCGTCTTGACCGTCTCGAACACGCCGCGGCCGTCGACCGCGATCGCCTCGAGCTCGGGCACCCCGGCCGGCACGGCCAGCGCCTGCCGCAGCTCCGCCACGTCGAGCACGTCCGGCAGATCGCGCTTGTTGTACTGGACGACCAGGGGCAGCTCGTCAGGATCGTCGCCCTGGAGCCGCAGGTTGCTCGCCAGGTTGTGGATGCTCTCGATGTTGTCCGCCAGCCGCGCGGGCTGGGAGTCGACCACGAAGACGATGCCGTCCACGTGCCGCAGGACCAGGCGCCGCGTGCGGTCGTGGGCGATCTGCCCGGGCACCGTGCAGAGGTGCAGCCGGACCTGATAGCCCTTGAAGGTCCCGAGCTCGACCGGCAGGAGATCGAAGAAGAGGGTCCGCTCCGCCTCGGTGGCCAGCGAGATGAGCTTGCCCCGCCGCTCGGGCTTGGTGCGCCCGTGGATGAGCTCCAGGTTGGTGGTTTTCCCACCGAGCCCGGGCCCGTAGTAGACCACCTTCAGGTGAATCTCTCTGTGGGCGTGATTGACGAGGGGCATTGGAACCGCTTGCCGCCGGCAGCGTCAGACAGTACCGGTACCCCGGCCCCGAGGGAATGTCGACCTCTGATGAAGCGCGCTGCCACGCCGATCTCGCTCGTTTTCCTGCTCGTCACCGGCTGTGGGGCGGCGACCCCGCCCGACGCAGACGCCGCGTTCCGGGAGATCCAGGTCCACGAAGCCACCATCGCCCACAACAGCGGGGAGGCGGAGCGCTGCGAGCCGGACGCGCCCTGCCCGGCCCGGGACGCCCTGTGTGAGGCCGCCGACGCCCTCTGCGCCGTGGCCGAGACCCTCGAGGACGCCGACGCGGACGCGCGCTGCGCCCTGGCGCGCAGGAGGTGCGCGCGATGAGCTGGGTGACCGACCTCGAGGCGGCGCTCGCGCGCGGCCGCTCCGACGACGACTCGGTGCGGGTGCTCTCGCCGCAGCGCCCTCCGATCCTGGACGCGGACGGCATCAAGGCGGTCGTGGCGCCGCTCTTCGCGGCCATCTTCTGGGGCGCGGCCATCTTCCGCGAGATGATCGGTGGGACCCCGCTGGATCCGATCGCCGTGGTGCTCCGCCTGCTCGCGCTGGGCATGACCCTGCGGGTGCTCTTCCTCGGCGCGGAGCTCCTGCGGCGGATCGGGGTCTGGATCCAGGCCCGGTCCTACGGCCTCGCGCTCAGCGACGGGGGCCTGCTCTTCCGCACCCCCGAGGCCGACTACGCGGTGGCCAAGGCCGACGTGATCGGCATCTCGGAGCGCGGGCGCTGGCAGGAGCGCTCGGCCGGGCGCCGCTACGGGGACGTCTACGTGGTGCTCGATCCCGAGGCCTCCGGCGGGCGCACGCACCTGGCGCTCCCGCCGGTGTTCGAGGACACCCCCGGCCTGCTCGCGGAGCGGCTGATGCGGTGGCGCGGCGCCCCGCCCGAGGCCGAGCCGAAGGAAGCCGCGCCGGCGGAGCTGGCGAGCCGCCTCTACGACGACGCGGTGAAGGGGGACGTGCCGGCCGGTGTGATCGCGATCCGCCACGATCGGCAGTGGCTTCGCAAGGCGCCCTACGCGCCCGTGCTCGCCGGGGTGGTGGCCGTCGAGGCGCTGCTGCGCGCGGGCAGCGGGGTGTGGCAGGCGATCGAGCCCTGGATGGGCGGCCTGCTCGTGCTCGCGCTCATGGCGATCCCGGCGCGCTGGCTCTGGCAGACCCGACGCGAGGTGAAGCCCCGCAAGGGCCTCGCGCTGGTGATGACCCCGGCCGAGGTCCTGATCCGGACCCGCGCCGGCATGCTGCGCGTCCGGTGGAAGGACCTGGCGCAGGTGACGCTGGACGCGAAGAAGAAGTGGTCGGTGCTCGAGGGCGCCCACCGCGCGCGTCAGCTCGTGCTGCTGCGCGCCACCGCGCCCGCGATCCGCTACGACGAGCCCTATCTCGGCCTGCCGGTGGAGGTCGCCAAGCTCCTGCTCGACGCCTACCGCGCCGGGCAGCTGCCGCGCGGTTGAGGCCTGGCGGTCCTGCTACGCCGCGGCGGCGGCCAGCTGCGCGCGCAGGTTGCTGAGCCCCGCGCGGAGCTGCGGCTCGAGGCCGGCCGCGATGGCGCGGGCGACGCCGGGCAGGCGCGCGTCGAGCAGGATGTCCCACGTGAGCCGGGACCCCGTCTCCCCCCAGGGCTCGACCAGGATCTCGCCCCGGTGGAAGCGCACCAGCGGCACGCCTCGCACGATGCGGTAGACCATCCGGCGCGGCGGATCGAAGTAGGTGACCTCTTCGTCGAAGCTGAGGCCGCGCGCGTGCACGCGACGCAGGGTGCCGACGCCGCCGTCGGCCGGGCCGGCGACCACGCTGACGCGGGCGCCCATCCACGCGCTCATGCCCTCGTGGTCGGCGAGCGCGGCGAAGAGCACCTCCGGCGGCACGCCGAAGCTCTCCTCGAGCAGGATGTGCGCCTGCGTCTTCACTTCTCGTCGACCTTCCAGCGGATCTGGACGACCTCGTAGGTGCGCAGCCCGCCCGGGGCCTTGACCTTCACCTCGTCGCCCTCCTCGCGGTTGATCATGGCGCGGGCCATGGGCGAGGTGACGCTGATGGTGCCCTGGTCGATGTTGGCCTCGTCGGTGCCGACGATGCGGTAGGTGACCTCTTCGCCGTTGTCGATGTCCTCGAGCGTGACCCACGCCCCGAACGCGACGCGGCTGCCGCCGAGGTTCTCGGTGTCGATGACCTCGGCGCGCGCGAGCTTGTCCTCGATGTCGTCGACGTGCGCCTTGACGATGCCCTGGCGCTCCCGGCACGCGTGATACTCGGCGTTCTCCTTGAGGTCGCCCTCCTCGGCCGCCTCGCCGATCTGCTTGGCGAGCCGGTGGATCTCGGCCTGCTTCTCCTTGAGGTCGGCCTTGAGGGCCTCGTAGCCCTCGCGCGTCATCGGTACCCTGTCCATCTGTTCGTCCCGTTCGTGCGGTCAGTCCACATGTCGCGGCCGCCGCCCCTTCAGCGGGGCTGGCCGGTCTCGCCGCGGCTCCCCCCCAGAGCCAGCGCGCGGTGCGTCGGGTCTACTCCGGCAGCGGCTCCCGCGCCAGGGCCCGATCATAGAAGTACAGCATCTCCAGACCGGCCGGGCCGCGGTTGAAGCTGTAGTCGTGCGGCCCCGGCACGACGGTGAGGCGATGGGGCACGCGGCGCTCGCGGAGCTGCTCGCTCAGCGTCCGCGTCGCGCGCAAGAAGGGGTCCTCCTCGCTCGAGAGCAGGCGGATCCGCTGGGGGCTCGCCGCGGCGGCCTCGAGCGCGCGCGCGGCCAGCGCCTCCTCGTCCCCCCGGATGGCCGGCTGCATGCCGCCCACCGCGCCGAAGACCTCCGGGTGGGCGAAGCCGACGGTCAGGGCGACGCGGCCGCCGAGCGAGATGCCGTCGATGGCCGTGCCCTCGCGCGTCCGGGCCGCGCCGTCGAAGCGCTCGCGGACCGAGGCCAGGAGCGGCCCGGCGATCCAGTCTCCGATCTCGCGGATCCGCGCGCTCCCCACCCCGTCTCGGCCCACGTCCGGGATGTACGGCGTGACCACCATGACGCCGCGGAAGGGCTGCGCGCGCAGGCTCTCGTTGACGGCGTCGAGGTGGGCCTGGCGCACGTAGCCGCGGTAGTCCGAGGCGTAGAGGCGCCCGCGCATCATCGCGCCGAAGTGGTCGGGCAGGCCGTAGCGCGTGGCCCAGCCGAGGTAGCCGCGCTCGGGCCCCTGCTGCGCCTCGCCGCGCCCATGGAGCGCGACCACGAGCGGGTAGCGCTCGCCCGGCGGGTGCTCGCGGTGTCCTCCGAGCCTGGGCAGCGTGACGAGCACGCGCTGCGGGCCCCAGGGGGTCTCGAGGTCGAGGCGGCGGTAGTGGACCCACTCGCTGTAGGGCTGCGCCGTGGCGAGCCCCGCGCAGAGCAGGCACGCGACCGCGCCGACGACCGCGAGCCACGTCCGCCACGGCGCCATCGAGAGCGGCGCGGGCGGCCTGGGCGGAGGCGTCGCGGAGTCAGGCAGAGGCATGGGCAGTCAGGCGGGCTACGCCCGCTCGCGGAGGCCCTGATGGTACTCCTGCAGCGAGCGCACCGTGAGCGGCGATTCGCGCCGCACCTCGATGGCCCCCACCGCCGCCGTCGCCGCCGCGATGGTCGTGAAGTACGGCACGCCGCTGACGAGCGTCGCGCGGCGGAGCGAGAAGCTGTCCCGGATGGCGGCGTCGCCTTCGGTCGTGTTGACGACCATCGCGATGTCGCCGTCCCGGAGCCGGTCGACCACGTGAGGCCGACCTTCGTACACCTTGTTGACGCGGGTCGAGGGCACGCCGGCGCGCTCGAGCGCGCTCATGGTGCCGCCCGTGGCGACGATCTCGAAGCCGAGCTGGCTCAGGCGAAGCGCGAGCTCGGTCGCGGCGGGCTTGTCGTCGTCGCGCACGCTGACGAAGACGCGCCCCGCGTCGGGGAGGCTCGAGCCGGTGGCGAGCTGCGCCTTGAGGAAGGCGCCGTTGAAGCTGTCGGCGATGCCCATGACCTCGCCGGTCGAGCGCATCTCCGGGCCGAGGATGATGTCGACGCCGGGGAACTTCGCGAACGGGAAGACCGACTCCTTCACCGCGACGTGCTTGGGCACGATGTCCTTGTCGACCCCGAGCTCCGCGAGGGTCTTGCCGGCCATGACCTTCGCCGCGACCTGCGCGAGCGGGAGGCCGATGGACTTGCTGACGAAGGGCACGGTGCGCGAGGCGCGCGGGTTGACCTCGATGACGTAGACGGCGCTGCCGCGGATGGCGAACTGCACGTTCATCAGGCCGACCACGCCGAGCTCGAGCGCGAGCGCGCGCGTCGACGAGCGGATGGTCGCGAGCACCTCGGGCGGCAGCGCGTGCGCCGGGAGCACCATCGAGGAGTCGCCGGAGTGCACCCCCGCCTCCTCGATGTGCTGCATGAGGCCGCCGATCACGACCGCCTTGCCGTCGCACACCGCGTCGACGTCCACCTCGATGGCGTCGCGGAGGAACTCGTCGATGAGGATCGCCTGCGACTCGGCGTCCTCGACCGCCTCGAGCGCGGTCGCCATGTATCGGGCGAGATCCGTGCGCGAGTAGACGATCTCCATCGCGCGACCGCCGAGCACGTAGCTCGGCCGCACCACGACCGGGTAGCCGATCTCGTCGGCGACCTTCATCGCCTCGGCCGGACCACGCGCGATCCCGCCGTGCGGGCGGCGCAGGCTGAGCTTCTCGAGGAGCGCCTCGAAGCGCTCGCGGTCCTCCGCGCGATCGATGGCGTCGGCGCTCGTCCCGAGGATGTTCACGCCCGCGCGCTCGAGGGCGACCGCGAGCTTCAGCGGCGTCTGGCCGCCCAGCTGCACGATGACGCCCTTCGGCTTCTCCGTGCGCACGATCGCCATCACGTCCTCGAACGTCAGGGGCTCGAAGTAGAGCCGGTCCGAGGTGTCGAAGTCGGTCGAGACCGTCTCCGGGTTGCAGTTGACCATCAGGGTCTCGAACCCGAGCTCGCGCAGGGCGAAGGCCGCGTGCACGCAGCAGTAGTCGAACTCGATCCCCTGGCCGATCCGGTTGGGCCCGCCGCCGAGGATCATCACCTTGTCGCGGTCGGTCGGCTCGGCCTCCGAGCTGCGGCCCCAGGTCGAGTACAGGTAGGGCGTCCTGGCGACGAACTCGGCCGCGCAGGTGTCGACGCGCGCGTAGATCGGCGCGACGTCGTCCTCGACGCGGAGCGCGCGGATCTCCTCGACGTCCACCCCGCGGAGCGACGCGAGCTGCCGATCGGAGAAGCCGAGCTCCTTGGCCCGGCGCACGAGGGGCGCGTCGAGCGTCTCCGCCGCCGTGACGAGGCGCTCGTGGTCGACCAGCTCCTTCAGCTGGGTGAGGAACCACGGGTCGATCCGGGTCGCCTCGTGCAGCGCCTCGACGGTGAGGTCCAGGCGCAGGCCGTCGACCAGGTACCAGAGCCGATCCGCGAGCGGCGTGCGCACCAGCTCGAGGATGGCCTCGCGCAGCTCGTCGTCGGTCGGCGGCGGGAGCTCGAGCTCCTTGCGGTGCGTCGGCGCGGTCACGTCGGCCGTCGCCTCCGCCACCTTCAGGTCTCGCACCGCCGCGACCTCCTGTCGGTAGTCGAGCTTGTTGCGGAGCGTGACGAGGCCCTCGCGCCCGATCTCGAGCGAGCGCGCCGCCTTCTGCACGGCCTGCTTGAAGGTCCGGCCGATGCTCATCACCTCGCCGACCGACTTCATCTGGGTCGTGAGGCGCGGGTCGGCGCCGCGGAACTTCTCGAACGCGAAGCGCGGCCACTTCACCACCACGTAGTCGATGGTCGGCTCGAACGCGGCGCTCGTCCCCGTGATGTCGTTGGTCAGCTCGTCGAGCCGGTAGCCGACCGCGAGCTTCGCCGCGATCTTCGCGATGGGGTAACCGGTGGCCTTCGACGCGAGCGCGCTCGAGCGGGAGACGCGCGGGTTCATCTCGATGACGATGACGCGGCCGTCCTCCGGGTTGACCGCGAACTGCACGTTCGAGCCGCCGGTCTCGACGCCGATCTCGCTCATCACCGCCCGCGCCCCGTCGCGCAGGCGCTGGTACTCCTTGTCGGTCAGCGTCATCGCGGGCGCGACGGTCACGGAGTCCCCGGTGTGCACGCCCATCGGGTCGATGTTCTCGATGGTGCAGATGACCGAGAAATTGTCGGCCCTGTCACGGATGACCTCGAGCTCGTACTCCTTCCAGCCGAGCACGCTCTCCTCGACCAGGCACTCGTGGGTGGGGCTCTGCTGGAAGGCCCAGCGCAGCTTCCGCTCGAGCTCGTCCTTGTTGTAGACGATGCCGCCGCCGGAGCCGCCCATGGTGAAGGACGGACGCAGGATGACGGGGAAGCCGCCCATCTCCTCGACCTTCTGCAGCGCGCCGTCGATGGTGCGGGCGGTGAACGCCTTCGGCACGCCGAGGCCGATGCGGCCCATCGCGGCCTTGAAGAGGTCGCGGTCCTCGGCCTTCTCGATGGCCTCCGGGCTCGCCCCGATCAGCTCCACGCCGTGCTTCTCGAGCACCCCGCGCTTGGCGAGCGTGAGCCCGAGGTTGAGCGCGGTCTGCCCGCCGAGCGTGGGCAGGAGCGCGTCCGGCTTCTCCCGCTCGATGATCGCCTCGACCACCTCGGGCGTCAGCGGCTCGACGTAGGTCCGGTCCGCGAACTGCGGGTCGGTCATGATCGTCGCCGGGTTCGAGTTCACCAGGACGATCTGGTAGCCCTCCTCTCGCAGGGCCTTCGCGCCCTGGGTGCCGGAGTAGTCGAACTCGCAGGCCTGTCCGATGACGATCGGCCCCGAGCCCAGAAGTAGAATCTTTTCGAGGTCGTCGCGGCGAGGCATCGGGGGTCGGGATTACCGTAGGGCCCAGAGCGGCGCAAGCCCGGGCGCCCTACCCCTCGCCCCGCGCGGCGGGTGAGCGCGGCCACGCGTCGCGGAGCCGCGCCACGAGCGCCTCACCCCGCGGATCGAGGCCCTCGATCACCGCGTCGCGCCCGCGCTCCTCGCCCGCTCGCCGCGACAGGGTCAGCGCCACCCCCCGCGCCCCGATCCCCTCCCGAAAGCGCGCCCCCCACTCGATCACCGTCACGCTCCGCTCCATCACCTCGAACAGCCCGAGCTCCACCAGCTCGTCCACGCTCGAGAGCCGATAGAGGTCCAGGTGCGCGAGCGGCACCCTCCCCTCGTGCTCGTGGAGGAGCGCGAAGGTGGGGCTCGTCACCGGCACCGCCTCGGGCACGCCGAGGGCGCGGAAGAGGCCGCGCGTGAAGAACGTCTTGCCGGCCCCGAGCGCGCCCTCGAGCCACACCACGTCGCCCACCTCGAGGAGGGAGGCGAGCGCGGCGCCCAGCTTCCGGGTCGCGCGGCGGCTATCGAGCTCGAGGCGAAGCACGCGGGCAGGTGTAGCACCTCGTGGTAAGCCCGCCGGGTGACCGTGCGACACGAGGAGCGGGGCAGGACGGCGGTGCTGACCGTCGACCGCCCGGAGACCAAGAACGCCATCGACCCGTCCGTGCACGCGGCGCTGTCGGCGGCGCTCGACGCCGTGATGGCCAGCGACGCGCGCGCCATCGTGCTGACGGGCGCCAACGGCACCTTCGTCAGCGGCGGTGACCTCAAGCTCATCCGGGAGCGCCCCTTCGAAGAGACCCTGACGCTGAGCCAGCAGATGACCGCGCTCCTCGACCGGCTCGAGGCGCTCCCCGTCCCGGTCTTCGCGGCCATCGAGGGCTACGCCTTCGGCGGCGGGGTCGAGATCGCGCTCGCGTGCGACTACCGCGTGGCGGCGCCTGGCGCGAAGCTGAGCTTCCGCCAGGCCGCGATGGGGCTGAGCACGGGCTGGGGCGCGGCCACCCGCCTCGCCCGGGTGGTTCCGCGCGGCGTCGCGGCCCGCCTCCTCATGACGGCCGAGGTGCTCGACGCGGAGGCCGCCGCGGGCCTGGGCCTCGTCGAGGAGGTCGACGATACGCCGCTCGTGCGCTGCCTGGCGCTCGCCGACGCCGTGGCGTCCCAGTCTCCGCGCGCCGTCGCGGCCTTCAAGGCGCTCCTGCCCGAGGTCTACGGCGCCCCCGCCGCCAGCTCGCGCGCGAAGGAGTGGGAGGTCTTCCAGACCCTCTGGGGCGCCGCGGATCACGCCGAGGCCCTCGACGCCTTCTTCGGCCGCCGCGCGCCGCGCTGGTGACGCCTCAGCCCTCGAGCGGGTTGTCGTAGAGGGCGTCGACCGGGAACGCGGCGTCGACCGAGGCCAGCCGGACGTCCTCTCCGGGGCCGTGCTCGACCGGGCGCCAGAGATCGCCCTCGCGTCGCCACACCTCGACGAGGGGCTCGCGCTGGCTGACGAGGACGTACTCGCGGAGGCTCTCGAGCCGGCGGTAGTGCCGGAACTTCTCGCCGCGGTCGTAGCCCTCGGTCGAGTCGGACAGCACCTCCACGAGGACCACGGGGTTCACGATCGCCTCGGCGTCGATCTCCACCGTCTCCACCCGACCGCAGACCACCGTGGCGTCCGGGTAGGTGCTCCGGTTGGAGGCGGCCACGTAGACCTTCACGTCGGAGCTGAAGACCTCGCAGCTCCGTCCGGTGAGAGCAGCTCCGACGAGCCAGATGACGCGCGCCGACAGCCGGCCGTGCTCGATGGTCCCCCCGGCCATCGCGCGCACCACCCCGTCGAGGTACTCGTGCTTGACCTCCGCGCGCGCCTCGAGCGCGAGGTATTCGACGTAGGAGACGCGAGAGCGTGCGGGCTCGGGCACGCCACGAGCATAGCAGCGCGCTCGGGCGCGCGAGACCGCGAGCGGTGGACGCTCAGAGCGTCCGGTACCAGAGCACGAGCCCCAGCATCCCCGTCCCGAAGGCCGCCATCCACAGATCTCGCTCGACCTGCAGCAGCATCGAGAGCACGCAGCCGCCGGTCCCGAGGGCCATCATGCCGTAGCCGATCCAGGCGCGCTTCCTCTTGTCCGGCACGACGTGCTCGAGCAGCGCGCCTTCGATCGGCATGCCCTCCTGGACGCTCTTCAGAGGGGAGCTTTGCCGTGGATCGGCGACTTCATCGAGAGCGCCGCCTCGGTCCGCGCGGCCGCGCGAAGGCGCCTCCGCGCCGCGCTCGAACAGCTCCGCCCAGCGCCCCATGACGAGCCGGATCGCGAAGACCGGGAACGCGAACGCGGCCCCGCCGACCGCGGTGATCCCGAGGCCCCAGGCCAGGGGCTCCCCGCTCCCTCCCGTCGACATCGCCCACCCGCCGAGGCCGCTGACGAGCGCGCCGAGGCTCAGGATGAGCCACGCGACTTGTCGGCCCCCCTCGCGGTCGTTGCGCTCCTTCTCCGCTGACACGCGCAGACCGTATCGAGCAAACCCTGCTCCGTCCAGCCGAGCCCGCGAGCTCGGCTACTCCGAGGGCACGTGTCCTGAGGGCAGGCCGCCCCCAGGACACGGCGCCCCCAGGACACGGCGCCCCCAGGGCACGGCGCCCCCAGGACACAGCGCCCCCAGGACACGGCGCCTCCAGGACACGGGCCGAGCGGCCTCCTCACGCGAGCGGGATGCGGATCCCGAGCTGCTCGCGCAGCCGGAAGTACTCCTCGCTCACGCTGAAGAGGACGAGCTCCTTGACCTTCTCCTTCGGCGGGAGGTCGACCGGGCCGGCCGCGCCGAGCTGGGTGACCATGCGCGCGGCGGTCTCGAGGTCGTTGCAGACCAGGAGCCCGGCGCGGCACGACGTCAGCTCGACCGCCTGGAGCCACTTCTTGATGTCGGTGCGCGCGCCCGCGTCCACGAAGCGCTTGGCCAGGCTCCGCAGGGCGTCGCGCTGGGCCGGCTGCATCTTCGTCGCGATCTGCTGCGCCGCCTGCTCGGCCGCGGGCTCGACCTGCGGCACCACGCCGCTGAGCCGGAGCCCCGCCATGAGCACCGTCTTCAGCTCGGTGTTCGACTTGAGCATGGTGCGGATGTAGTGCTCGGGCCGGTAGTCGCTGAGGTGACGCCCGGCGACGAACATCAGGTCCGAGGGCTGGAAGCCGCTGAGCAGCGTCGCGCCGCTGAGCGAGGCGAGCGGGTAGACCGGCATGTGCGTCAGGCCGCCCTGCACGTCGGTGCGCAGGAAGAGCCGCGGCGCGGGCATGCCGAGCACGTTCGCCACGAAGCCGAAGGTCCGCGCGAAGGTCACCGTGCTGTTCGCCGGATCGACCTCGTGCTTCTTGTTCAGCCCGGCGTCCTTGTCGTTCTGGATGCGCAGCGAGAGCACCGCGGGCCAGATCTGCTCGAAGATCTTCGAGACCAGCAGGTCCTGCTCCGACGACGCCAGATCCTTCAGCCAGCGCTCGTCGTTGAGCCGGTTCGTCGGGCGGATGGGCCCGCTCGGCCGGTTGTCCGCGAAGAACTGCTGCTGCTCGGCGTCCGCCTTGTTGAGGAACGTGAGCGTCCGCGCCAAGCACCACGCCTTGTCGTACGCGCGCGCGTCGAAGTAGAGCTTGTAGAGCTTCTGGTAGCTGTCGACGCGGTAGGGATCGCGCCGGAGCAGCCACTGGTGCTCGCTGATGGCCTCGTCGAGCTTGCCGAGCAGCGTGTAGAGCTCCGCCAGGATGACGTGCTCGGTGTCCTGCTCCCGGATGGTGCTCGCGACCCGGAAGGCCTCGGCCGCGTTCTCGTACTGCTTCAGGCGGTCTCGGTAGATGACGCCGAGGTTGTGCCAGAGGTTGTACTCGAGGTCCTGGTCCCGATCGTCCTTGCCGCTGATGCGGTGGAGCATCTTGCGGAAGGCGCGCTCGAGCTGCTTCCAGTCCTTCTTCTGGTTGAGGATCTTGTTGATCGCCTCGAAGGCCTTCAGCTGCTTCTCGTCGAGGTCGAGCGCCTCGTTGAACTTCTCGACCGCGCGGTCGGTGTCCTTGACCTCGTCGCGCAAGATGACCGCCACCGTGTAGGCGTACTTCGCCTTGGCGGCCTTGCGATCGTCGAGGTCGCTGACGCGCTGGATGATCTCGATGGCCTCATCCCACTGCCGCGTCGTCTGGTAGAGCATCAGCAGCTTGTGCAGCAGGCGGTGGTTGTCCGGCTCGAGGGCCGCCGCCTCCACGTAGGCCTCGATCGCCTTCTGCGAGTTCTTGACCTTCTCGTGCCAGAGGTCGCCGATCTCGTCGAGGAGGCCGAAGCGCTCCTCGATGTCCGCGATGTCGAGGACCTGCTTCTTGTAGTGGATGACCTGCTCGAAGTCGTTCGCCGCCTCGTAGACGCTCACCATCGCCTCGAGCGTGGGGCGGTGATGCGGGTCCTCTTCGAGGGCCTTGTCGAACATGTTGAGCGCCTTGCGGCGGTCCCCCTGCTCGCGCTTGACGATGCCCAGCTTGAAGAAGACGTCCGTGATCTCGTCGCGCCCGAGCGAGTCCCGGTGGTGCACGAGGAGCATCTGGTAGTACTTGAACGCCTTCTCCCAGTCCTTCGCCTGGTAGTAGGCGTCGGCCAGCTTCAGCAGCGTCGGGAGGTGCTGCTGGTCGAGCTGGTAGGCCTTGGTGAGCGCCTTGATGGCCGCCTCGCTCTTCTCGAGCTTCAGCGCCGTCTCACCGAGCATGAGCGAGAGCCGGTGCTGCTCGTGCTCCTCACGCTTGCCGGCCCGCTTCACGAGCACGTCGAGGAGCGGGTAGGCCTCCTCGTGGCGCCCCGCCTTGACGTACTCCTCGGCGAGGGGCAAGGCCGCTTCCTCGTTGTCCTCGTCCTGCTTGGCCGCGGCCTCGTAGCACTGGATGGCCCGGTCGTGCTCGTCGAGGCGCTCGTCGTAGAGCCGCCCGAGCTCCACCAGCAGCGCGCTCGTCTGCCGCGGGTTCTGCTGGTACTGCGTCTCCTGCTCGAGCGTGCGCGCCGCCGCCAGCCAGTCGCCGGAGTCGATGTAGATCTTCCGCATCGCGGCGAGCGACGGGAGGTGACCGGGCTCGACGTCGAGCGCGGCGCGGTAGCTGTCGACCGCCGCGTCGCGATCCGCGAGCTGCTGGTCGAGGATCCGGCCCATGCGGAAGCGCAGATCCACGACCTGCTTCGGCTCGCTGATCTGCCGCGACAGCTGCTGCATCATGTCGAGCGCCTGGCTGTAGTCCTCACGCTTCTCGTAGAGCCGCGTGAGCGCGTCGAGCGCGCCCGCGTTGTCCTCGTCGATCGCGAGCAGGTTCAGGTAGCTGTCGATGGCGCGGTCCGCGTCGTCGATCTCGACCGAGTAGACCTGGCCGATGGCCGCGTAGCACTCGACCTTCTCGGTGCGGTCGGGCGTGGCGCTGACGTGCCGCTCGTAGGTCGCGATGAGGTCGTCCCACCGCTGCATGCTGCGGTAGAGCCGCTCGAGGCCACGGAGCGCGGTCTCGTTGTTCGGGTCGATGTCGAGCACCTGCTCGAGCCGCTCGGCCGCCTTCTCGGGCTTGACGAACTCCTCCTCCCACATCGACGCCAGGCGCGTGAGGATGGAGATGCGATCGCGCTCGGTGGTGACGACCTCGTACTGCCGCTCGAGCACCTGGAGGAGCTCACGCCACTGCTCGCGCTGCGCGTAGAGCCGCTCGAGCCCCTTGAGCGCGTTCAGGTTCGTCGCATCGACCTCGAGCACCTTCTGGTAGACGTCGATGGCCTGCTCGGGATCGTTGATCCGATCCTCGTAGTTCTCCGCGATGAGGAGGCGCGTCTCGAGGATCTTGTCCGGGTCCTCGAGGGCGTCCGCCTTGCGCTGGAGCACGTCGAGCAGCTCGTTCCAGCGACCTTCCCGCCGGAAGGTCCGCTCGAGCGCCTCGAGCGCGCCCACGTGATCGGGCGCGACGTCGAGCGCCTGCTGGTAGTAGCGGCCCGCCTGCTCGGGCGTCGCGAGCTGGTCCTCGCAGAGCGCGCCCATCTCGACGAGCACCGTCGCCTTGTCCTTCGGCTCCTCCGTCACGTCGACGAGGCGCTCGAGGACCTGCCCCAGGGTCTGCCACTGCTGCGTGCTGCGGTAGAGGTCCGCCATCTGGCGCATCGCCGCGGCGTTGGCCGGATCGAGCGCGAGGATCTGCTGGTAGTACGGGATCGCGTACTCGGGGTGACCCAGCTCCGTGCCGTACCACTTCGCGCAGCTGAGACAGATGGCGATCTTGGTCTCGGCGTCGTCGTCGGGCACCTGCGACAGCGCGGTGTTCGCGAGGTTCAGCAGCTCGTTCCACTGCTGGGTGAGCCCCGCGAGCCGCTCGAGCTCGTTCGAGGTCGCGCGGTCCGTGAAGTCCATCTCCCACGCGACCTGGAGCGCGTTGAACGCCTCGTCCTTGTCGTCGATGTGCTCCTCGTAGACCCGCGCCACGCGCCGCAGGAGCTCCACCGCCTCTGCGGTGTCCTCCGTCGACTCGACCCGGTTGAGGTACATCTCGACGAGCGGCTCCCAGCGGCCCGCGGCGCTGTGAAGCTGCTCGAGGTTGTCGAACGCCAGCTGGTGGTTCGGGTCGTGCTCGAGCACGCGCTCGTACGCGCTGGTGCCCTGGTCGGCGTCCTGGACGTGCACCGCCCACGCCTCGGCGAGGGCGAGCAGGACCTGGACCTTCTGGCCGGGATCGTCGAGCCCGGCGGCGCGGGTCTCCATCACCTGGATGGCGTCGATCCACTCGCCCTCGCGCCGATGGATGCGCTCGAGCGCGTCCATCGCGGCGAAGTTGCGCGGGTTGATCTCGAGCCCTCGACGGTAGCTCTCGATGGCGTCGACGGGCTGCTCGAGCGTGTGCTCGTAGAGCGTGCCCAGCTGCATGTAGACGGTCTCGAGCGTGGCGTCGTCCAGGGTGGCCGCGCCGACGTCGATCAGCCGGTTGAGGGTGTCGACCCGCTCGTGATGCTGACCGGCGCGCTCGTAGATCTCCGCCAGCCCGAAGAGCGCCTCGGCGTTCGTCGGGTCGATGTCGAAGACGCGCTCCCAGCTGTCGATCGCGCTCCGCTCCTTCTGCAGGCGCATGTAGAAGATGCGCGCCATGTCCGCGAAGATGCGGATGCGGGTCTCGTCGTCCTCCGCGACCGTCACCTCGCGGTCGAGGATCTCGACCAGCTCGGCCCAGCGCTCGAGCCCGGCGTAGAGGTTGCCGAGCGCGTTGAGCGCCTCGGGGTCCTCGCCTCGGAGGTCCAGGACCTCCTTCCAGAGCTCGATCGCCTTGTCGTAGTCCTGGAGCGCGTCCGACGCGATGCGCGCCATCTTCGCGGTGACGTCGCTGCGCGCGGTGTCACCGAGCACCACGTCGAGCTCCTTCTGGAAGCTCGCGTAGAGGCTCTGCCAGTCCTGCTTCTCGGTGTAGATGTTCTGGAGCGCCTTGATGGCGTTCTCGTGCTCGGGGTCGAGGTTGGCGAGGATGCCCTGGTAGACGCCGACCGCCTCGTCGATGCGGCCGAGATCGTTCTCGAGGACCCAGCCGAGCCGGTAGCTCAGCTCGACCTTGGACAGCTCGTCCTCCGCCGCGGCGACGCGCTTCTTGAGCGTCTCCGCGAGCGCCTCGTGCGCGCCGTGCTCGGTGTAGATGCGGTCGAGGTTCTCCAGCGTCTCGCGCTCGCGGTCGTTCGCCTTGAGCACGAAGAGGTAGGACTCCACCGCGCGCTGCACGTCGCCCAGCTCGAGCTCGTAGATGCGCGCCTGGCGCTTGCCGACCTCGACGACCACCTCGGGCGCCTCGTGCGTGGCGAGCACGTCCGCGTAGGTGTTGGCGAGCTGGTCCCAGCGGTCCAGCATGGCCGCGAGACGCTCGACCTCGCTCGCGCTGTGGTCGTGCGTGGGGTTCTCCAGCAAGGCGCGCTGCATCCACTCGAGCGCCAGCTGATGATCCGACGCCCGGTCCTCTGCGATCTCCGCGAGGCGGTGCATCATGGAGACCCGCTCCTCGGGATCCTCCTGGTAACGCAGCTGGATCTGCTGCACGCCGATGAGCCGGTCCCAGGACTCGCTCATGCGGTAGAGCGGCTCGAGGATCTCGCCGATCTTCAGGGGCTGCACGCCCTCCGCGAAGAGCATCTCGAGCGCGCCGAGCGCCTGGCTGTGCTCGGGCTCCGCCGCGAGGATCTCGCGGTACTGCTCGATCGCGTCGTCGATCCGGTTGAGGTAGTGCTGGTAGACCTGACCCAGCCGGAACTGGAAGGCGAGCACGTCCTCCGGGCTCGGCGCGAGCTGCACCTCCTTCTGGAGGATCCCCGCGAGCTCGGCCCAGCGCTCCGTCTGCTCGTAGAGCTGGTCGAGCGCCTCGATGGCCTGGATGTGGTGCTCGTCCGCCTCGAGCACGATGCGGTAGCGCGCGATGGCGCTGTCCACGTCCTCGACCTGGATGAAGTAGATCTGCGCGACGCGCAGGGCCATGTCGACGAGCAGATCGGGCTCGCTCTCGCGGAGCTTCTCGATCTCCACGTCGTAGAGCCGGGTCACCTCGTTCCAGCCGCCGAGCTGATCGGCGAGCCGCTCGAGGCTGCCCATCGTGTGCTCGTTCGCGTTGTCGAAGGGCAGCGCGCGCGCGTAGGCCTGGAAGGCCTCCTGCGTCTGGTCGAGCTGCACCTCGTGGAGCTCCGCCACCTGATGGAGCAGCTCCACGCGGCGGATGGGGTCCTCTTCGTGCGCGATCTGCACCTCGAGGACGGCGACGAGGCGCGCCGACTCGCCGTACTGGCGGTAGATCGGCTCGAGCACGAGCGCAGCCTGGTTGGGCTCCTTGCCCTCCTGGATCATGCGCTCGAGCGCGTCGAGGGTCGGTTGGTGGTCGGGGACCAGCGCGAGGATCTCCCGGTAGCCGTCGACCGCGCGGGTCGAGTCACCGAGCTTGTGATCCCAGAGATCCGCGATGCGGTAGCGGTAGCTGATGACCTCGTTCGGGTCGCCGGCGAGATCCGCCGAGCGCTCGAGGATGGCGCGCAGCTCCTCCCAGTTCCCGCTCGCCTGGTAGAGCGCGTCGAGGCGCTGGATGGCGGTCAGGTCGTCCGGGTCGATCTCGAGGATGCGCTGATACGTGTCGATCGCCTTGTCGACGTCGCCGATCTCGCGCTCGTAGACCGCGCCCACCTCGAGGTAGAGCGACTTCTTCTCGTCGGGGTCGAAGACGATGTCGGCCTTGCGCTCGTAGAAGCCCAGCAGCGGCTGCCACTTCTCGAGGCGCAGGTGCAGCTCGATGAGCTTGTCGAGGGCGCGCACCTCCTCGGAGTCGACCTCGAGGACCTTCTTGTAGACCGCGATGGCGTCTTCGGGCTTCTCGAGGATCTCCTCGTGGATCGCCGCCGCGCGGAAGAGGTGGTCCTTCTGGTCCTCCGGGATGTCGAGGATCTTGGCCTTCTCGAGGAGGATGGCCGCGAGATCCGGGTAGCGCTCCGTCATGTGGAAGAGCCGCTCGAGCGCCGTCGCCGCTTCGATGTGATCGGCGTCGAGGCTGAGCACCTGCTGGTAGTGCGCGATGGCCGTCTCGGCGTCGCCGAGCTGCTCCTCGCGGATGGTCGCCGCCTTGACGTGCAGCTGGGTCGCCAGCGAGACGTCCTCGAGGCCCTCCACGCGCTGCTCGTAGACCTGCGCGAGCTGCTCGAAGGCGCCGGTGGCGCGCGCGATGCGCTCGAGCTGCTCCTGCGTGTTCAGGTCGGCGGGGTCCTCGCCGAGCGCGCGCGCGAAGGAGTGGAACGCGTTGCCGTAGTCCTCGAGCGCGACCTCGTAGAGCTCCGCGATCTGATGCAGCAGCTCGACCTTCATGTCGGCGCTGTCGGCGTGCGCGGCCTGGATCTCGTGGACCTGGATCAGCTTCTCGTACTGACTCGAGTCGCGGTAGATCGGCTCGAGGATCCCGGCGATCAGGCGCTGGTGCTCCTCGCTCTGGATCAGCCGCTCGAGCGCCTCGAGCGCCGCCTCGTTGGACGGATCACGCTCGAGCACCTCGCGGTAGATCTCGATGGCCGCGTCGACCGCGCCCATCTGCGTCTCGCGCAGCGCGGCGAGCCGGAGCATCAGGGACGTCTGCGCCTCCGGGTCGTCGGCGATCGAGAGCTGTCGGCCGATGTTGTCGGCCAGGTCGCTCCAGCGCTCGAGCTTCTCGTAGAGGCGGTCGAGCGCGACGAGCGCGCGCTGGCTGGTCGGGTCGAGCTCGAGGATGTCGCTGTAGACGCGGATGGCGCTGTCGGGCTCCTCCAGCATCTCCTCGTAGATCATCGCGTTCTGCGCGAGGAGCTCCTCCTGGAGCGTCGGGTCGTCCGCGAGCTCCGCCTTGCGGCGCATCACGCCGAGGAGATCTCGCCAACGCTCCGTGCGACGGTAGAGCGCGTCGAGGGCGTCGAGCACCTCTGCGTCGCCCGGATCCGACTCCAGGATCTGGTTGTAGTCGCGCACCGCCGCGTCGACGTCGCCGATCTGGCCGTCATGGATCTGCGCCGCGCGGAGGTAGAGCGCGCGGGACAGCATCGGCTCGGTGGTCTCGCCCGCGAGCTTCTCGAGCAGCTTCACGAGGTCGGCGAAGCGGTTCTGCTCGCCCGCGAGCAGCTCGAGCCGCTCCAGGGTCTGCTGGCTGTCGGGCATGACGCCGAGCGCGCGCCCGAAGGCGTCGAACGCGGCGTCTTGATCGTCGAGCTGCGTCGACTGCACGGTGCCGACCTTCTCGAGCAGCTCGAGACGTCGGTGCGGGTCGCCCGCCCCCGCCGCGAGCACCTCGAGCGCGCGGATCAGCGGCTGCCACTGGCCCTGCATCTCGTAGATGGGCTCGAGGATCGTCGCCGCGTGGGTGCCGAGGCCCTCGGTGTCGAGGAAGCTCTCGAGGCGCTGACGCGCCCCGTCGTGCTCGGGCACGAGCATGAGCACCTCGCGGTAGAGCTCGAGCGCCCGCTCGGCCTCCGTGAGGTGGTCGGCGGCCACGTTCGCGAGCCGGAACTTCAGCGCCGCGAGCTCCTCGGTGCTCTCCGGCCCGAGGTCGATGCGTCGCTCGAGGGTCGAGGCGAGGTCCGCCCAGCGCTCCTCCGCCTCGTACAGGCGGTCGAGCGCGGCGTACGCGTCGGACTCGTCGTCGCCCCACTCGTCGAGGATCCGCTGGTAGGCGTCGATCGCGTTGTTCGCGTCCGCGAGCTCCGACTCCCAGAGCGAGGCCCGCCCGTAGGCGAGCTGACGGCGCACCTCGGGGTCCTCCTCGAGCTCCATGCGGCGCTCGTAGATGTCGAGCAGCTCGCGGTACTTCTCGGTCTGGCGGTAGAGCGTCTCGAGCGCCTCGATCGCCTCGAGGTTGTCGCCTCGCGCGTCGTAGACGGCGCGGTACTGCTCGATCGCCTCGTCGATCTTCTCGACGTGGGCGAGCAGGCGCCCGAGCTGGAGCCGGAGATCGGTGGCGACGTCCGGGTCGGTCGCGCCCTCGATCGCCTCGCGATAGGCCGCGATGCCCTCGTCCCAGCCGTTCGTGGCCTCGGCGAGGCGCGCGACGTCCTCGCGGATGATCTCCTGCGTGGGATCGGTCTTGAACGCCTCGAGGAACGCGTCGAACGCTTCCTTCGGCTTGCGGAGCTTCTCCTCGTAGAGCAGCCCGCTCTCGCGCAGGAGGTGGACCCGCTCGGTCGGCTCCTGCGCGTGCTTGAGGCGCACCTCGTAGACACTGACGAGCTTGCGCGCGTCGCCCGCCTCTTCGTAGATGGGCGAGAGCGCGAGCGCGGCGTCGAGGTTGTTCTCGTCCTTCGAGAGGATCTTCTCGTACGCGCGCGCCGCCCGCTCGGGCTTGTCCTTCTGCTCGATCCAGAGCTTCGCGGCGCGGAAGAGGAGCTCCGTGCGCTCCTCGTCGGTGGTGTCCTTGCCCTCGGCCTCGCGCTCGAGGGTGCGGATCAGCTCGTCCCACTTCTCCGTCGACGCGTAGAAGCTCTCGAGCTCGTCCCAGGCCTTCAGCGACACGTAGCGCCGCTTGAGCTGCTCCTGCGCCCGACGGTCGTCGGGATCGAGGGTGAGCAGGCGCTGGAACGCGCGCACCGCGCCCTCGTCGTCGCCGATCTTGTCGGCGTAGATCATCCCGAGCTTCTGCAGCGCCTGCTTCAGCTCGTTCTCGTCGGCGATCTGCTCGACCCGCTTGTCGAGCACCTTCGCCAGCGGCTCCCAGTCCCGCGCCCGCTCGTAGAGCTGCGAGAGAGACTCGAGCGCCTCGTGGTTGTCCGGGTCCTCCTCGAGGACGGACTGCCAGAGCTCGATGCAGATGTCGGGCTTGCGGAGGCGCTGCGTCGCCAGCTGCGCGATCTCGACGTACTCGAACAGACGATCTGCCTCGTCCATGAGCTTCGCCGCGCGCTGACGGATGCGGACGAGCGACTCCCAGTCCCGACGCTTCTCGTAGCTCTCCTTGAGCTGCCCGATCGCCTCGAGGTTGTAGGGGTCGTGCTCCAGGACCGCCTCGAAGCACTTGATGGCCTCGGCCTGGTTGGACGACTTGTCCAGGTACATGCGCCCCGCCTCGGCGTGGAGCTCGACCTTCTGCGCGGGGTCCGGATGCAGCTCCGCCTTGGCCACGATCGCCTTGATGACGTCGGACCAGCGCTTCTGCTCGGTGTACTTCGCGATGGTCTCGTCGAGCTCGGCGAGCTGCGCGAGCTCCTCCTCGGTCGGCTCGCGGCCCGGAGCCGGGCCTGCCGTCTCCTCGACGCTCTCGTCCATCTCGATCTCGGGGCTCTCGTTCTCCTGATCCGACACGGAGGCCTCCCTGGTCACGCCTTCCCGGCGCGCCCGAATAGTCTCATAGATGCGCCGTCACTCGCAGCCCCAGAAGGCTCGCGGCTCCGTGATGAACGGAGCGCGAGCGTGGGCGCGAGCGGCGCGAAGAAGAAGATCGGCCGTGCGGCCGTCTCGACGGGCGACGTGACCAGCGTCACGGCCCCCCGAGGTCGACGAGGCGGTCGCGGGCCGCCTTCAGGTAGTGAGCGGGGGCGTCGCCGCCGGCGCTGTCCACGTAGCGCTGCAGGTAGCGGCGCGCCTCCTCGCGGTTGTCCTGGAGCGAGTAGGTCCAGCCCAGCGCGAAGAGCGCCTCGCGCAGGCTCGGCATCAGGCCGAGGGCGCTGCGGAACTCCTGCACGGCCGCGTCGTAGTTCTGCTGCTGCTGGTAGACGGTGCCAAGCAGGTGGTGCAGGTGCGCCTCGTCCTCGGTGCCGGAGACCACGACCTGGAGCCCCGACTGGAGCACCTGGATCGACTCGTCGAGGTAGCCGAGGTCGGCGTAGAGCCGGCCCAGCGCGCGGTAGGCCTCGATGAAGCGCGGCCCGCTCGTGACGGCCGCCGTGTACTCACGCAAGGCGTCCTGCGGGCTGTCCATGCGCTCGTGGACCTGACCGAGCTTGTAGTGCGCCTTGAAGAGCTGCTCGTCGAGCTCGATGGCCCGCGCGAACGCGCCCTGGGCGCCGTCCCAGTCCTCGAGCTCCATCAGCACGGTGCCGAGCTTCTCGTGGTAGCCGGCGATGTCGGGGTTGACGTCGATCGCGCGCTGCAGGTCGTCCTTGGCGCGCTCGAACTTGTTCATCTCCATGTGGACGATGGCCAGGTTCCAGAACGCTTGGTCGTTCGTCGGATCGATCTGCGAGGCTCGCTCGAGCTTCGAGGCGGCCTCCACGTACTGCTTCTGCGCGGCGAGCACGACGCCTTCGTTCATCGCGTTGATCGACTCCACCCGCGTGCGCGAGCAGTTGCCGCCAATCAAGAAGACGAACGTAAAGAGGCCGACGGAGAGGGCCCTGACACGCTTCATCGACTGTCTCCTCACGAGGTACGGTGCGCGCGCGTTTCAGTGCGCAGCGCCGGGCGATACTAAGGGAGCCGAGGGCCGCGGCTCAAGCGTAATTACGCGGAGTTCGACCCTGTGGGGGGAACGCCCCACAAACGATGAACCGCCGATGGAGAGCGCGCGGGACGGACGAAGGAAGGCGAGCCCCGAAGGACTCGCCTCTCGTCGGTGTCGAGTCGCCTCGGGCTAGCCCTGCGAGCTGAGCACGAACGGGTAGTTCACGCCGACCACGCCGCCGCCGTCGGGCGCCGGGAAGGTCCAGCGACGCACCGCGCCGGCGATGCAGCTCTCCACCCGCTGGTTGTTGATGGTCGAGTTACCGACCGAGGCCGACTGCACCGCGCCGGTGGGCGAGATGATGAAGCTGACCATCACGCGACCCTCGAGGTCGGGGCGCTGGTTGAGCTCCTGCTCGTAGCAGAACCGGACCTCGTTGATGTGGCGTCGGATGACGCGCCGGATGACCTCACGGCTCAGCGAGCCGCGAACGTCCGCGTTGCCGGTGCGGATGGTGGGCACCCGCGCCGAGCGACCGCGCAGGCCGCCCGCACCGCGACCGTAGCCGCTGCCCGTGCCGCCGCCGCCGCCGTGGCCGATCGTGCCCAGGTTGCCGAGGCCGATCGTGCCCTCGCCGGTGCCGCCGCCGCCGCGGCCGGTGCCGCGCAGGCCGAGGCCGCCGAAGCCGAAGTTGCTGCCGATCTGGTCACCCATGAGCGCGCCGATCGCGCTCATCGGGTCGTTGCCCATCGCCTGGTCGGCGCCGTAGGGCGAGGTGGGCGAGTTCCACGAGCCGGTCATCGCGGCGAGGACGCCGATCGCGCCGACCGTCGCGGCCTGCTCGCGGGCCTGCTCACGCGCCATCTGCGGGTCCTGGTTGTCCTGCGGGCCCTCGATGGCGTAGCGGTTGTTCGTCTTCTCGGACGCCTCTTCGCCCATCGCGCCCTCTTCGTCGCGATGGCGCTTGCCGGTGCCGCCCTCGTTGTCGTCCAGCTGGTCCTCCTGGAGCCACTCGGGAGTCTCCTCCTCCTGGGTCTCCGGGGGCTCCATCAGGTACTCCACGAGGCGGGAGTCCGCGCTGAGCAGATCGAGCGAGAGCGAAGCCGGCCGCGGCGGCAGGAAGTAGAACATCAGGAGCATCGCGCCGTGCACGGCGACCGAGACCGCCGTCCAGATGTAGCGCTTCCACTCGATGTCCATGCCGGCGCCGACCTTGCGGCCCGCCGACGTGCTCTTGGTCATGAAGGTGAAGCCCTTGTAGCGGACCTTCGCGACCGCGCCGGCGGGGAGCGGATACATCATCGCGCCCTGCATCTCGCTGGCCGGCTGGAGCTTGCCGCCGGCCTTGAGATCGGCCCAGCTCATCGTCTGGTCGCCGACGGTGACCTCCCCCTCCGCGCCCTCGGGGACCACGACCGCCGCGCCGCCGCCCGTCTGGACGACCACCGGCATGCGCTGCGTACCCAGCACGGAGGACTCGAGGAGGTAGTCGGTGCCGGCGCCCTCCCCTACGTAGAAGTTCCGCGGGGGAGAGAGGTGCTCGACGTGGAGCACGCTCATGTCGCCCCACATGATCACGACCTCGGCCGCGCTCTCGCTGCTCTCGACCTCGGACGGGTTGACCGGCGGGCCGCTCGCCGCGATGCCGTAGCGGACGTCGCCGCCCGCGCCACCGGTCGACTGCTGCGGGGCCGGGGCCGCCTGGGCCGGGGCCGCGAACGGGTTCGGGAGCGCGCCGCCGCCCGCGCCCGCGTTGGTCGCGAACGGGTTGGCGGCCGTCGGCGCCGGGGCGGAGGCCACCGGAGCCGCCGAGGCAGCGGGCGCAGGCGCCGCGACGGGCGCCGCCTCCTGGGCCGGAGCGCCGCCGATCTCGACCACCACGCGGGTGTCGCCGAGCACGACCTCGTCACCGCTCTGCAGCTGGGTCTTGTTGACCTTCTTGCCGTTGACGATCGTGCCGGCCGCCGACCCGAGATCGATGATGAAGATCTCGTCGGGCCCGGTGACCTCGATCACCGCGTGCATCCGGGAGACGTTGTCGTCCTCGATCCGCAGGTGGCTCGACGGCAGCTTGCCGACCTTGATGATGTCCTGGGTCAGCGTCTCGGTGCGCTCGAGCTCGTCGCCCTTGTAGATGCTGAATGTGAGGGGGACCTTAGACACTGTATCTCTCCCGAATCCCAGCTCTCGCTGGCCTGAACGCCTGTACTTGTCGACTAGCTCGAGGGCGCTTCTCAGCGGAGCTCAGAGATTCTCGACCGACTTGAGCATCTCGGGGATGAAGTGCTCCCGGACCCGGATCAGCGAGGCGCGGCGGCCTCGGCGACGGACGTTGAGCATCTCTCCATCCGGCCGAACCAGGTCACCCGTGACCAGGTCGTCCTCGAAGTCGTACGTGGTGTCTGCCCCGTCCTGTGCGAACGAGACCGCCGGTGACGCGAAGGCGCCCGCGGCGACCAGGCCAACTCCCAATCCGAGTGCGATGAGAAACTTCTTCATGTCGGCTCTCCGAGTCAGGGCTCGCCGCCTCATGGCGTGGCGAACCGCGCGAATCCTACTTGCGACCCACCCATCCGGTCAACGGGGGGGTCAACGGCGACCCTGTCTCCAAAGCGTCCTCGCCCGTCCGACAGCGCCGACCTGGCTCGGTTCCCACAAAGTTCACCGGGCCGGGTTTTTCGAAAGTGTTCGGTTCGAAGTGAAGTGTACCGAAGTCTAGACCGCGAGCGGTGGGGGCTCAGCCCTCCCCGCCCGCGGACTCTCCCCCACCCTCGGCGGGGGCCTGCTGTTGCTGCTGCTGCTGCATCTGCTGCTGCATCTCCTGCAGCTCGGTCTGGATCCGGATGTTCTCCTCGATCTGCTGGATCCGGCCGGGCCGACAGTCGCCGACCCACTCGCTCTGGCCTTCACGGCGACGCCGGCGGCCAGTCGTCGGCCGGCGACGGCAGCTCCGGGTCACCGTCTCCACGGTCGACGCGTAGGCCGCCTCGCTGCCCGCGCGCTGCGTGAACTGCTGGTAGAACTCACGGGCCTGACGCAGATCGGGGATCTGGCCGCCCTTGAAGTCCTGGTACAGCAGGCCGAGGTTGAAGTACGCCTCGGGTCGCGCCGCCTCGAGCTGGATGGCGGCCCGGTAGGTCGCCTCCGCCTCGTCGAACTGGCTGAGGCCGCGCTGCGCTGCCCCGAGCCCGATGATGGCGTCGTAGTTGTCGGGCTGCAGCTCGCGGGCACGCGAGAAGGCCCGCGCCGCGTCCTCGTAGCCGCGGAAGCTGATCGTCAGCTGGCCGAAGTTCATGTAGGCCTCGAACAGCTCGTCGTCGAAACCGAACGCCCGCTCGAACTTGGCGAGCGCCGCGATGATGTTCCCCTGGCGCACGTTGATCAGGCCCCAGGTGTTGTAGATCGGCGCGTACCGCGGGTTGATGAGCTGCGCCTGACGGCAGACGACCTCCGCGAGGTCGAGCATCTGCCGGTTCTCCTCCGCCTGACCCAGGTAGAGGAGCGCCATCTGGTTGAAGGCCGGCAGGTAGTCCGACTCGATCGCCAGGGCGCGGCGGAGGTTGTTCAGACCCTCGCGCACCTCGGCGGGGTTCGAGCGCTGGATGATGGCCAGGTTGACGTACGCCGCGGTGCACTGGTTGTCGTTCGCGATCGCGCGCTCGAAGTGCTGACGCGCCTGCTGCGTGCGCCCCGCCCGCATGTCGGCGAGGCCGACACCGACGCGCGCGCCGCAGTAGTTCTCGTTCGTCGACATCGCCTGCTGGTAGAACGAGAGCGCCTGCTCGTCGTTGCCGCAGCGGCCGCTGACGACGCCCAGCATGTAGATGGCCTCGGTGAAGCTGCCGCCCTGCGCGCCGTTGGCCTGCTCGAACTTGGCCTGCACCTGCTGGCACGACTCCGTCGTCCAGCCGACCTCGGCGTCCGCCGCGTCGTGACGCTCGAACATCGCGATCGCCTCGCGCCAGTGGTTGTGCGCCTCCTCGGTCACGGCCGAGCCACCCGCGGTGCGGATGACGTTGCCGCTCTCGTTCGTGGCGGCGTTTCCTTCGGCGCCTCCGCCACCGCAGCCGATGGCGGACGCGGAGAGCGCGAAGGCGAGGGAGAGCAGAGAGAGAGTGCGTACGTGGGTCATCGTCGTGCTCATCATCAGTTCTCCGTCGCCCCGTCGGGGATGGAGCTGTCCTCGTCCTCGGCGTCTTCCTCCGTCTGGAGTCGGACCGCGCCCGGACGAGCGACCTGCCGCTGGATGTAGTTGGCCTCGCCCCGGAGCTCCGCCGCCATCGGGTAGCGGGCTCGGTCGAGCTGGTTCAGCTCCTGCTCGCACTGCTGCGAGAACTCGTTGAACCAGCGGACGCGTGTGGCGGTGGTCAGGCAGAACTCGAACTTGTCCATCGCCTGCGCGTTGAGCGGCCGGGCCGCGCCCTCGAGCGCGTCGACGTAGATGCCGTACAGCTCGTCGTCGTTCTCGATCTCTTCGGGGATGGGAGCGCCGCGGATCTGGTCCATGAAGCTCCGGTACATCTCACCGACCCGCGCGGCGGCGGCGATCTGCCACTCCGGAATCTCGAGCTCGGCGATGCGGTTGTAGGCCGCCTCCGCCTGCACGAGCGCCTCGCGCTTCTCGTTCAGCCACTCGGCGAAGTCGCGCTCCGCCCAGCGCTGCACGCGCTGGAGGCTGCGGCCGCCGCGGAAGCGCGGGAAGCGGATCAAGCGGAAGGCCGCGTACTCGTACTCGGCGAGGTAGAACAGCGCCTCGCTGGTCGCGTCCTTCGCGCGGGCCAGGTAGAGCTGCTTGTCCTCGTCGCTCACGTCGTCGAGGCCCGCGATGCGCTCCCCGGCGTTGCGCGTCCACTCGCGCACCGCCGACTCGAAGTAGCGCTTCGCGTCGTCTCGCTGCTCGAGCTCCCACTGCGAGCGGCCCATCTGGACGTTCGCCCGGATGACCTCGTGCGGCAGGGCCCGTCGCCCGTAGCTGCGCAGCCAGCCGCGGTAGTGCTGGAACACGCGCTGCCAGTTGTCCTGCCGCTCGTAGATCGAGCCCAGCGAGAACATGACCTGGGAGGTCTCGCGCGGCATGCGTTGGCGGTAGTTGCGTTCGAACAGCTCCGCGTCGTCGACCGCTTGCTCCTCCTGGCCGAGACCCAGCCGGAAGAACACCGCGTTCTGCAACGCTTCGTGGGCGATGGCGCAGGTGCCGGCCTCTCGCTGCTCGTCGGTGCAGTCGCTGCCGTCCTCGCCCGGGTACTCCCGCGCGAAGCGCTCGTACCACTCCGCCGCCTGGTTGTAGATGGCGAGCGCGTGGTAGTTGGCGCCGACGAGGAAGATGGCGCGCCGCGCGAGCTGGCTCTCCGGGAAGTTCCGGATGAGCACCGTGCGGACGCGGATGGCGCGACCGAGGAGGCGCGCCGCCTCGTAGTTGATCGACGCGTTGTAGAGGACCTCGTCGAGCCGGCCGCACTCGCGGTGCTCGCGCGCGATCGTCACGTACGTCTGCGCGGCGTCGCGGAAGCGCTCCTCGCGGGTCGCCGCCTCGGCCTGCAGCCGCAGGGTGTCGCAGCGCAGCTGGTCGAGGACCTGGCAGAGGTCCGCGTGCTCGTCGCGCTGCCCGCTGTTGGCGCAGTAGGCCCCGGCGAGCGGCTCGATGTTCTCGCGGATCTCGCCGATGCAGCTCGTGCGCTGCCACTGCGTGCCCATGATGTTCAGCGAGTCGAGGTAGAGGTTCGCCGCGTACTCGCTCAGGTCGCTGTCCTGGTGGTTCAGCGCGATGTCGCGGAAGATGACGGCCGCCTCTTCGTACTGGTTCGACTCGTAGTAGATGCGAGCGCGCCGGTACTTGATTTGCGGCAGCTCGTCGCTGTCGTTGACGAAGCAGACGAACCGGTTGAACGCATTGAGCATGCCGTTCTCGGTCTCGTTCAGCTCGCGCGGTACGTAGCGCGTGGCCTCGTTCCGCTCCGCTTGCTCCGCCTCGCAGCGCCTCAGCCGCCGGCCACGCATGCCCTCGCAGGGGTTGTCGTCGCCGACCGCGCCGCCGCGCACCTCGCGCTCACGGCCCTGGTACTGCTGCTGGTAGAGGTTGTTGTAACAGAGCACCGCCGCGTAGGCGGCGTCCTGGGTGAACTCGCCCTGCGGGTTCAGCTCCACGACGCGGTCGAAGGCCGGACCACAGGTGGCCCAGTCCTCCATCCGCCAGAGGAGCTCCGCGAAGAAGTACGAGACCCGGTACTCGGTCGGCCAGTCGCGCCGGTCGATGTCCGGGAACTGCATCTCCTCCATGTTCGGGAAGCGATCCAGCACGACGCGGTAGAGCGCCGCGGCGCCGCGCATCGTGGCCACGTCGTTGGTGCCCGGCTGATCGTCGGTGCCGATCGCCTCGCGGTGCCAGGCGGTGGCGAGCTCGACGAGCACCGCCGCGGTCGCCTGCTTGCACTCCGTGACCGCCTCGGCCGGGTGGCCGGCGCTCGCGAAGTTCTCCTGGACGTCGACGAGTCGACGGACCTCGGTCACCTGCTCGTCCTTCGGTCTGGACGAGATGACCGCGTTGGTCACGCGGCTCTGCCAGTAACACAGCCGTGGCCCCTCGGTCCGCTCCGCCATGAGCCGGTGATAGACCTCGATCGTCTCGGGCCAGTTACCGGTGTCGTAGTAGAGCTCGGCCAGGCTCTCGAGCATCTCGAGCGCTTGATCGTCGTCGGTCGCGTATCTTCGGAAGAATTCGAGCGCGCGTCTGGGTGTGCCCACCCGCGAGTATGGCAGCACCAGCTCCCGCCGCGACTGCCGCGCGAGGTTGGCCGCGTCACGCGCGTCGGGGTTCTGCTGGGCGAACTCGACCGTGCGCACGAACTGCGTCAGCGCGCCGCGGAAGTCCTCGAGGTTGTAGAGCGCCCACGCTTGCTTGTAGAGCGCGTAGCCGTAGACCGGGTTCCGGTCGGCTGGGATCTCGGTGACCTTCGAGTAGAACTGCTGCGCCGCGCGCATGTCTCCCTCGCCGAAGTAGTACTCGGCGAACGACAAGTAGGCGTGCGGAATGAAGCGCGACTGCGGGAAGCCCTTGATCAGGCGGTGATAGACCTGACGCGCCCGCTGGAACTGCCGCATCTCCTCGAGGCCGAAGGCCAGCGAGAAGAGGACCTGGTCCATGTTCCGGTAGTTCGGGTAGTCGCGGACGAGGCGCGCGTAGGTGCGGATCGCCTCCTGCCGGAAGTTCTGGAGCTGCTCCTCCATCTGCCGCTGACGCTGCTGCAGCTGGCGGACCTGAGACGCGTTCTTCGACTGGCGCGCCTCGAAGATCGGCTGATCCATCGAGCGGGCCTGGGTGTTGTAGTACTGCTGCAGCTCGAACTGCGTCTCGGCGAGCCGGAGCAGGTAGTCGGCGCCGCGCGGGTCGCCGGCGCGGGTGCGGCCGACGAGACGCTCGAGCACGGTCACCTCACGCTGGAGGAGGTTGAGCGCCCGGGCCTCGATCCGATCGCGGTTGCGGCGGGTGGCCGCGTCGATCTCGATCGACGGGCCGGTCATGCCGCCGCTCTTCGACTCCTCTTCGCGGCGCTTCGTCTCCCGGAAGTGAGACGCGACCTGGCTGTCGACGCCGGTCGGACGCGATCCCGCCCGTTTCGATGGCGGGGGCGCGTTGTCGGGACAGCGCTCGACGTTCTGCCGCGCGTCGGGCCGAATACAGACGCCCCGCGGCGCCGAGGGGATGCCCTCGGGCACGGCGGACGCCGTGGAGGCGGCCTCGCCCTCTCCCTGCGCGCCTACCGCGAGCGGGATACCGCCCGCGAGGAGCCCGGAGGCGACTACCAGAAGTGCCAGTCGATTGCGACGCATGCTGCTCACCCTCTCAGCCCCGCGGTCGGAGCTCTCTCACTTCACGACGTTCCAGCCCGGTCACCGTGGTCTGCTCACCTTCCGCACTGCGAGGAGACCTGCTGGCGGTAGAAGCCCAGCTCGTCGCGCCAGTACTCGCCGTCGAACGGCCAGATCTGATGCTCCTCGTCGACCTCGACGTCCAGGCCGCCCGAGCGGGCGACTTCCGTCTGCTGCTGCTGCATCTCCTGCGAGAGCTGACCGCGCTGGAAGGTCGCGATCTCGAGCTCGACGGTGTCCACCTGGTTCATGAGCTCGTTGAGCTCGTCGATGAGGCGGTTGTAGCGGCCCCGGGCGAGGTCGCCGGTCTGATCGATCGCGAACGACTTCGCGACGAAGATGTCCTGCAGGATCCGGCTGCCGAGGCTCGAGTTCTTGAACTCGTCGGGCGCCTGGTTGAGCCGCGCCTCCTCCGCCTCGAGGAGGCGGACGTACTCGAGGTGACGCAGGAGCGTGCGGTCCGAGAGCGCCGAGGAGACGACGCCGCGGATGCGGGGGCTGAGGTTCGCGTCACCCGAGCGGACGCGCTGCAGGAATTCGAAGAACTGCTGGTTGTCCTCGAACTGCGCGAGCGTGCTGGTCAGCTCCGCCTGGACCGGATCGTAGCGCTCGTGGAACTGCGCGATCATCGCCTCGGCGTTCTCGACCTGGCAGGCCGAGAAGAAGATCACGGCCTTGAGGACGAGCGCCTCCGGGTAGTACGCGTCCTCGAAGTACGGGCTGAAGAGCGTGTGGATGTTGCCCATCGCGCGCGAGTACTCGTCGGCGAGGAAGAAGGCCCACGACTCCTCGAAGAGCGCGTCGAGCCAGTACTCGCTGCCGGTGCCGATGTTGTTCCAGGCGACGACCGCGTTGCCGAGCAGCGTGCCGTCGATGGTGCGATCGCCGGTCTCCGCGTCGGTGCGGTTGGCGGCCGTGTAGTACACGCGCGCGAGCGAGAGCCACGCGAGATCGTCCATGCGCTGCGTGTCCTCGACCCCGGTCACGCCCTCGTCGATCGCCTCGATGATGGCCCGGAACGCCTGGATGGCCGGCTGCGCGCGGCGGGTGCGGACGTGGGCGATGCCCTCGAAGAAGCGCCCGTAGACGTAGTGATCGCTCTGGCGATCGACGCCCTGGAAGAGGCGGATGGCCTCCTCGAACTCGCCCTGATTGTACTTGTGCCGACCCATCAGATAGATGAGCTGGTTGTACAGATCGGCGCTCTCGGCGGTGTTGAACTGCTCGAGCTCGTCGACGCCGTAGCGGCCGACCTTCTCGATGATGCCCGCCGGCTCCGGCAGCTGGGTCGCGAGCTGCGCGAGCCACTGCAGCGTCTGGCCGAAGTAGTTGTGGCCCTGCCCCTGCTGGGTGATCTCGTCGAAGATCGCGAGCGCCGACTGGTAGAAGCGCAGGTGGTAGAGCGCCTTCCCGAGGAAGAACTGCGCCTTCTGCACGTTCGCGGGCGCGTCCTGGGTCTCCCCCTCGACGACGCGCTGGAACTGCACCGACGCCTCCATGTACCGCTCCTGCTGGTACAGACGGAGGGCGTTGGCGAGCGCCTCGGAGGGCGGCCCTTCGGCCGGAGGAGCCGGGGGCTGCCCCGTCTCTTCGACGCTGAAGACCATGTCCTGCGCGCTGGCGCGGGAGCTCAACGAGGTGAGCGCGAAGAGGGCGGCCACGCCCAGCAGTACAACGTTACGTGCGACTCGTCGGTCATGCCTCATGGGCTCGTCCCCTATTCCGTCCGAATGGACCGTCACCAGTAGAGTGGACCGTCATCAAGGCCGTCTGTCGTCATCCGTGTGGTGTGCGAAGGGAGGGGCCGGGGAGCCGACTCTCTTCGACACCGGATTTCTTGAGTAATATCGACGCCTTAGAACCTAATGGGGCGCCATCGTACAGAGTCGAGCCGCGCATTGTCAAGGGGCAGTCGCTTCCTGCACGCAGAGGACGAGACCGTCTTGACACTGCGCCGGCCCGCGGCGTAGCGTTGCCGCCATTCGCGGTCGGCGTCGATCGCAGGGGCCGAGATCGTTCGCAATTCACAACCCTCTACGAACCTCGACCCCCCACGACCTTGGGTCGGAAATTTCTTCTGGAGAACCGCAGCATGCATCGTTTGGTGAGCCGCCTGCTCGGCTACGGCGTGTTCCTCTTCCCGCTCCTGGTGGCTGCTTCCGTGGCTGGCTGCACCGGATCGCCCATCGGTGATCCCTGCATCCCGGAGAACATCCCCCAGGAAGATCGAGACGGCGACGGATTCGCCGACGGCTTCGACTCGGCCGAGGTCTACATCGAGACCTCCTCGGTGCAGTGCCGGACGCGCACCTGCATGGTGTACGCGCTCGATGGCAACCCCGAGAAGGTCACGGGCGGCGAGAGCTGTCCCAGCGGGGACCCGACCTGCGTGACGCCGGTGGCCCTCGAGGCGCAGGTGTTCTGCAGCTGTCGCTGCAGCCTCGGTCCGGGCGCCTCCGCCAACACGCCGCTCTGCAACTGCGGCGACGGCTTCACCTGCGTGGACGACCTCGTCACGACGGGCGGCGACGGCGTGGTCGGCGGCTACTGCGTGCCCTGCATCCGCCCGCAGGACGACCGTGAGGGCCTGGCGGGCGTCTACGACAACTGCCCGACCCCCGGCAGCTGACCACTCTCGGGCGCCCGATACCTCTCGGGCGACGAGATAATCCGCAACCGTGACGGCCCCCCAGCGATGAGCTGGCGTGGGCCGTCATCGCGTTGGGGGAGAAAGAGATCTGCGCAGCCGCCAGGCGCGCGCGGCGGACAAGCGGGCCCTCGGGGCGCGCGCCGAGGCGATCGTCGCGGCGGAGCTCGAGCGACGGGGCTGCCTCATCGTGGCGCGGAACGCGCGGGTGGGACGGCTCGAGATCGACATCGTCGCGCGGCGCGGGCGGCTGGCGATCTTCTGCGAGGTCCGGGCGCGCGCACGCAGCGGCGGCTTCTCACCGCTCGAGACGATCGACGAGGCCAAGACCGAGCGGATCCGCCGGGCCGCCGTCGGCTGGATGAGCGCGCACGGCTGGCCCGGGATCTCGGCCCGCTTCGACGCCGCGGCCGTCACCTTCGACAGCCCGGAGGGAGAGATCGACTACCTGGAGGACGCGTTCTGAGCGCGCCCTGCTAGGACTACCTGGTCAGGTGTCGAGCACCGCGGCCAGGCGCTCGCGCAGTCGCTCGAGCTTCTCGACGACCGCGTCGTTCGCGCCCTCGTCCTTGGCCGTCTCGAGCGCCTCGTCGAGCTGCGCCAGCTCTTCCTCGCGGCGCGCGCGCAGCGCGACGACCATGTCCTTGAAGGCGATCCCCACGTGCTGGAGCTCGTCGCCTTTTCGCAGGCCGCCCTTGGTGTTGAGCTGGCCGCTCGCCACGTCGCCGAGCAGCAGTCGGAGCTTGTAGGCCGGGCCGACGACCCGGTGCGTGACGATGATCCCCGTGAAGCCGAGGGCCAGCGAGAGGATGACCACCAGCGCCCCGATGCCCATGGCGATCTGCCCGAGCACCTGCGCGTCGCGCTCGGCCGCCTCCCGCTCGAAGAGCTCGTGGAGCGCCGCGTCGACCTCCATCTCGCTCATCTCCTGCTGCATCAGCAGCATCTGAGACATGCCCTTGGAGTAGCTGTAGGCCTCGCTGCCGAGCCAAGCGCCGACGACCCCGGTGACGAGCACGGTCACCAACACCACGGCGAGCGTGTACTTCAGCTGGAAGCGCGGCTCGAGCAAGAAGTTGCGCAGCCGTCGCTTCGGCTGCTTCGGCTTCGCCGTGGAGATCCCCTTGGCGTCAGCGGTCATGGTCGATGACTCCCATCACGTACCGTCCAGTCGAAAATGTATCGATGGGCGCGGATGTGTGTCCACTTCTCAACGACGCCCCCGTCGGCCTCGCCGCGAAGGCGAAGCGGCCTGGGCGGAGGCGGCGGCCGCGGCCATCGCCTGAGGGAGGTTGCGAAGGGCACCTCGGATCGCGCCCTCGATCGCCTGCTGCTGAGCCTGCGTCCCGGTGGCGCCCATGACGGTGGCCGAGCCGTTGAGCATGCTCCGGATGTTCCGGTCGGGGTAGGACTGGAGGACGACCGAGACACGGGCTCGGAGCCCTCCCCCCGGGCGCTGATCGATCTCCACGATCGAGCTGTCCAGGTAGTAGCCGACGAGCTGGCGCTGGCTCAGCACCCGCTGCGCCGCCCGGGGCCGCTCGTTCTCGGGAGCGATCTCCACGCCCGAGATGCCCTCGGCGGTGGAGGCGATGACGTCCCGCGCGCGGTCGAGCACCTCGCGGGGGACGCCGCGCACGTTGGTGCCCGGCCGGCCGACGGCCACGTAGTAGCGCGCGGGGCCGCTGGTCCCGCTCCCCGAGCGGCCGGAGCTGCCGGAGCTGCCCCTCGAGCCCGAAGAACCACGGGGCACGCGCTGCGGCTGACTGCGCGCCACGCGCTCGAGGGTTCGGATGGCCCGCTCGGCCGCTTGCTGTACGGCGCGCTCGCGATCGCGGGTCGCCGCGCGCAGCGCCGGCAACGCGCTCGGATCGCCGTGGCGCTCCAGCGAAGAGGCGGCGGCGGCGCGCACCGACGGGTGATCGTCGCGGAGCGCCGCGCCCAGCGCCTCGACCACCTGGGGCTCGGTCTGCACCGCGCCGAGCGAGATCGCGGCTTGCGCACGCACACGGTACATCGGCGAAGTCCGCAGCGCGCGCACGAGGTAGTCCGTGCGCGCGTCCGCGAAGGCGACGCTGGAGAGGGCGAGCAGCGTGACCAGGACCGCGCCGGCCTTGATCAGGACGGCCGTGATCAGGACGGGCCTGACCAGCCGGCGACCGGTCTGGAGCGACGCACGCGCTCGCCCGCGCGCGGCGTGATGGGCTCGGGCCGGGACGACCCGATGTCTGCTGCTCAACCTAGGCCCCTCTCTCCCCCGAAACCACGCCTCCCCCAGCACCCACGATCGACGACGAAGCCAAGCTCGGAATCCTTCACTCCAGGCTGATCATTATCGAGGGTTACGCGCCGGGATTCAACGGTCCTCTTGCGAGCCAACGGCGACAGCGGCACCGTCCTGAAGTGCGGGCCGGCTACATCGCGCTGCTCTGTGCCCCGATCCTGCTCGCCGCGCCGCCTTCCACGGTGCGCGCGCAGCCCGTGGTGCGCGTCCGCGCGGAGTCGCGAATCGAGCTGCGGGTCGAGCGCGCCCCCGGCGAGGTCCGCGTCACCGGGGTGCTCCGCGACGATCGCGGCGAGCCGCTGACCGATCAGTCCGTCGAGGTGCGCGTCAGCGACGCCGCGGGTCGGACGGTGGCGCGCGAGGTCACGCGCACCGGGGTGAGCGGGCAGCTGAGCGCGCGCTTCCCCGTCGACCCCACCGCCAGCCGCCTGAGCGCCACGTTCTCGGGGGACGAGCGCTACCGCGGGGTCGACGTCGCCCAGCAGCTCGATCTCGGACGGGCCCACGTGCGCCTGGGCCTGGCGCGGGATGACGGCCAACGCCTCGATCGGCTGGACCTGGACCTCGAGAGCCATGAGCTCCGCGTGCGGGCGGAGTCGGCGGAGGGCGGGGACGGGCTGTCGGTCACGCTCCGCAGCGAGGTCGGCGACCTCCTGGCCACCGGCACCACGGGCGCCGATGGGACGGCGGTGCTCCGGGTTCGCAGCGAGCGGCTGGGCCCGCCCGCCGCCGATCGGTTGATCGTGGCGACGGACGGGGACGAGCGGCGCGCGCGGGCGCAGACCGAGGTGCTCGTCGTCCGCTACCGGGACGCGACGCTGTCCCTCGAGGCCACACCGTCGAGGCTGGAGCCGGGCGCGGCGCTCCGCATGGAGGGACGGCTGTACGATCGAGCGGGCCCCCTGCCCCGCCGCGCGGTGGGCTTGTTCGCGGAGCGGCGGCACGAGCCCCCCCTCCTCCTGGACACCGTGCTGACCGACCGAGAGGGACGGTTCGCGCGGGAGGTCACCCTGGGCGAGGGGTCGAGCGGCACGGTGGGCGTGCGCGCGCGCTTCACCAGCGACGCGCCCTGGCGGCCGAGCGCCGAGTCCGAGACCGCCCCGATCACGCTCACTCCGCCGAGCGCCGCGCCCTGGCCGTGGCTGCTCGTGCCGATGGCGCTCTGCGCGCTGGCGATCTTCTGGGTGTCTCGACGCAGCGCCCCCGAGCCCACGCGCGCCTCGATCACCGCGGTGCCGCCGCCCGCCCCGCCCGGGATCGAGGCGGCCGAGCGGCGAGGCGCGCGCGGCGCGGCGTTCCGCGATGTGGGCGGGCGGGTGCTGGACTCCGACTCCGGGACCGCGATCGCGGCCGCGGTCGTGACGCTGCGTCTCGGTGACTCGACGCGCGAGACGCGCTCGGACGCCGCGGGCGCCTTCTCCTTTTCCCAGCTCGCGGAGGGCGAGCACCGCCTCTCGGTGGACGCGCCCGGCTACGAGTCCCGCGACGCGGTCGTCCCCATCCCCCACGGCGGCGGCTGGCTCGACGCGCGGGTGAGGCTGCGGAGCCTGCGCGAGCTCGCCGTGCGCCACTACGCCTCGGTCGCCGAGCGGCTCGCGCCGGGTCGCCGCTGGTGGGCCCTCTGGACACCGCGCGAGCTGCTCGAGCGGGCGCGGCGGGACGCGCGCGCGGAGGCCACGAGCCTCACCGAGGCGGTCGAGCGCGCCGCCTACGCGGCGCCCCACCCGAGCCCGGAGGACGTCCAGGAGATCGGTCGGCGATCCGAGTCGGTCTCCCGTTCTCTGGACGCGCGCTGAGTCCGGGCTCCGCTCCGCAGCCGAACGATTCCCGGACGGCGTTGACGGCCGCGCACGGGCCTCTCTATAGTGGGCCGCCTTCGCCCCCCGGGGGCGCTCTTCCAGCACGCGAGGAAGCATGGATACCGGCACCGTAGTGGCCATTGCGTTGGCGATCTTGTTCGCCGCCGTCGTCGCGTGGCTCTTCTTGAAGGGCAAGTCCTCGAGCGGCGAGCTCCCCGAGTCCCCGGCCAAGAAGCCGGGCGAGGGCACGTCGGCGGTGAAGCCCGCGGCGTCGGAGGCCCGACCGAAGGCGGACGCCAAGCCCGCCGAGGCGGCGAAGAAGGCCGAAGCCAAGAAGGCGCCGAAGGCGGAGGCGAAGAAGCCGAGCCCGGCCGACGAGGCGGCGCAGGAGGCTCCCGAGGAGGAGGCTGAAGCGCCCGCCGAAGAGGAGCCCGCCGCCGAGGCGCCCGCGGAGGCGGAGCCCGCGGCGCGCGAGGCGTCCGAGGAGGACGTCAAGGCGCTCAAGAAGGGGCTCGCCTCGACCCGCGGCGGCTTCATCGCGCGCCTCGCCAAGCTCTTCGGCAAGAAGAAGGAGATCGACCCCGAGCTCCTCGACGAGATCCAGGAGGTGCTCATCACCGCCGACATCGGCGTCAAGACCTCGGAGAGGATCCTCGAGCGCCTCAAGACCCGGATGGACAACGACCAGCTCGGCGACGAGGACCAGGTCTGGGAGGCTCTCCGGGAGGAGGCCCGCGGCATCCTCGAGGCCCCCGGCACCACGAGCGGCGGGGTCTACCGCGCGCCGAGCGAGTCGCCCGGCGTGATCCTCGTGGTCGGCGTCAACGGGGTCGGCAAGACGACCACGATCGGCAAGCTGGCCAGTCGCTTCCAGGAGAACGGCAAGAAGGTGATCCTCGCCGCCGGCGACACCTTCCGGGCCGCGGCCGTGCTGCAGCTCGAGGTGTGGGGCCGGCGCGTCGGCTGCGACGTCGTGAAGGGGAAAGAGCGGGCCGATCCGGCGTCGGTGATCTTCGACGCCATCAAGAAAGCCCGTGAAGAGGACGCCGACTACGTAATTGCGGACACCGCGGGACGACTACACACCAAGACGAACCTGATGGAAGAGTTGAAGAAGGTGGTCCGCTCCGCGGAGAAGGCGCTCGAGCGCCCCGTGGACGAGATCCTCCTCGTCCTCGACTCGACCACCGGACAGAACGCGATCCAGCAGGCGCAGCTGTTCAAGGACGCGATCGAGGTGAGCGGGATCGCGCTGACCAAGCTCGACGGAACGGCCAAGGGCGGCGTGATCCTGGGGATCGTGGACGAGCACGGATTGCCCGTGCATTTCGTCGGGATCGGTGAGCGCGTGGAGGACCTCCGCGAGTTCGACGCGCCCTCGTTCGTCGAGGCGCTCTTCGCCAAGCCGGACGACGAAACGCTGGCCGCCTGAGCGAAGACGAAAGACGGCGTTGCCCTGTTTTCGCGCGGCGTGATATAGTCGCCGCCACCTCTCAGAGGACAAGAGATTCTGTAGCAATTTCGCTGGTTTGGAAGGCATTCTGCCAAACCCCAAGACAGCGTCATCAGCCACGACAGCTTTCGATTCGATGCCCGAGAAGCACCAGCACGCGTTCGACGATCGCCGGCGACCCCCCACTCGAGGGTCGCGAGCGGGCGCTTCCGGTCATCCAGATCTCTCGGGATCGGCAGAAGGGGTCACGATGCAGAGAGCTTTGCTCGCTCCACGCTCGCGAAGCGGATGGATGGTCACGTTCACGGCGCTCGTCGCCATGGGCGCCATGAGTTGGGTCGGTACGGCGTCTGCGCAGGACGCCGATATGGACTTCTCCGGGGAAGGAGGAGCCGAAGGCGGCGCCGACATGGACTTCGGCGAGGGGGGCGGTGAAGGCGAAGGCGGCGCCGACATGGACTTCGGCGAGGGGGGCGGCGAAGGCGAAGGCGGCGCCGACATGGACTTCGCCGAAGGCGGCGGAGAAGGTGAAGGCGGCGGAGACGCGGTGGGGGGAGACCTCATCGGCGACCTGGCCGGCGGCGGTGAGACCGTCGACGACACGGCCACGGACCGACCGACCCGGACGCGTGAGGCGCGCGAGGAGATCTTCGCGGTGCAGCAGATCTACGCGCTGCGCATCAACCGCGTCGAGATCAGCCCGTCCTTCGCGGCCACGCTCAACGACCCGTTCGTGAGCCACCCGGCCATCGCGATCGGCCTGAACTACTGGTGGACGAACGTGCTGGCCATCGGCGCGAACTTCCTCTGGTACGAGGGGCTCGAGAACGAGTCGGACCTGAACTTCTTCGTACGCCGCTCGACCCGGCTCGCGGTGCCGGTGAGCGCGTACCAGTTCGGCGCGCACCTCGCGTTCACGTACGTGCCGCTCTACGGCAAGTTCGCGATGTTCAACGAGTTCATCTTCCAGTGGGACGCCTACATCGTCGGCGGCGTGGGCATCATGCGCACGCGCCCGGTGCCGGTCGTCGACCCGGAGATCCGGAACTTCGACTACGACATCCGCGTCGCTTTCAACCTCGGCGTCGGCATCCGGGTGTTCGTCTCGCGCTGGCTCGCGGTGTTCGCGGAGTTCCGCGACTACATGTACCTCGAGCAGCTCGAGGCGCTGCAGGTCGCGCTCGGCGAAGATCGCAGCAACCCGCAGACGTGGACTCAAGGTGACCCGGCCTTCACGAACAACGTGACGGTCCACCTGGGCCTCACGTTCTTCTTCCCGTTCGAGTTCGAGTACCAGCTGCCGCGATGAGGGATGTGAGAGCCATGCGTGGAAACAAGCTCACGAACGTTCTCCTGACGGCCGCCCTGGCGGCGAGCGCCCTCGGGCTCGCCCCGGCGACCACGGCGCACGCGCAGGAGATCCAGATCACCGGTCCGCTGGCCGGCGCGCCCGCGGTGCGTCGCATGCGGCAGTACCGCACCAGCCGCCTTCAGCTCGTGGCGCCGACCGTCGGCTACACCCTCCAGGACGAGTTCGCTCGGCACCTGATGGTGGGGCTCGAGGCGAACTACCACATCACCGACTACCTCGGGATCGGCGTCTGGGGCGCGATGGCGAACTTCGCCAACGCCTTCCAGATCGACACCGACCTGACCGGGCAGATCATCGCCAACGGTCAGACCACGGCGCGAAACCAGCTCGCGATGCCGGACAACGAAGGCTTCGGCGACCAGGTCGCGCGGCTCGTGGGCCTGGCCTCGGTGCACGTCCTCTTCGCGCCGCTGCGCGGCAAGCTCGCCCTCTTCCAGGGCGCGTTCGTGGACACCGACTTCTACATCCTCGCGGGCTTCACGGCGGCGTTCGTCGAAGAGCGCGCGGACTTCACCGGCGCCGCTGCGGCAGCGTGCGTCGACGCGGACGCGTCACAGCGCGCCACCGCGTGCGGGCCGAGCCAGAGCGAGCGCAACACCCGGTTCGCGCCGGCGCCCATGCTCGGCATCGGCCTCAACCTGTACTTCAACGACTTCCTCGGGCTCGCGCTCCAGTGGCGCGCTTTCCCGTTCAGCATGAACCCGGCCGGCGACGACTTCGCGGGCGCGGATGCGACCTCGAGCATCAGCCAGCCGGACGGGGAGATCAGCGGCGCCGACCAGCGCTTCTACTTCCACCACATGATGAACATCGGCCTCATCATCAACCTGCCCCCGGACGCCGCGGTCAGCGAGTGAGCTGAGCCCAGCCCGAACGGCAAGAAGGCCGGTTCCCCTCGAGGGAGCCGGCCTTTCTTCATTGTTTGTCGGTCGGGCTGGGCGATGGGTCGGGAGCCGGGGCGCCGCTACCTCTTGCTCTTGCGCGGGACGCCCTTCTTGTCCTTCGACCAGCCGTCGGGGAGCTCCACCGCGCCCGCGTGCGCGCCCAGGCTCCAGCCCTGCTCGGCCATCGCCTCGAGGACGAGGACCTTCACGCGCACGCTGTCCTCCTCCGTGAGCGCCTCGGCGAGGGCGTCGACGGCGTCGGAGGCGTTCTCCTGCGCGAGGACCGTGCGCACGGCGTGGAAGCGCGCCGACTCGTTCATGTCCATCAGGAACGGCGAGACGGCTTCGACGACGGTCGGGTCGCGGTGCTGCTCGAGGTATCCGAGGAGCTGCAGCTTCCTCTGCGGATCGCGCTCGTACTCGGTGTCCATCTTGGACAGGAGCGCGATCATCTCGTGGTTGAGCCGCTCCTGGGACACGAGCGCTTCGAGGCACTTGAGCGGCCAGCTGATCGACTCGTGGTGCGCCATCGCCTCGCGGATCGGCGCCACGCCCGCCTCGCCGACGCCGCTGACCCAGCGGAAGACCTCGTCCTTCTCTTCGCCGTCCGTGATGGTCGGATCGACGTTGAAGGTGAAGCGCTCCAGGAGCGCAGAGACGGCCGCCTCGCGCTCGTCCTCGGCGCCCCCCTCGGGCTCGGTGGTCGCGATCTTGCCGAGCGCCTGGATGGATTCCCAGCGGTCCGGGGCCTGCGCGCGCTTGTTGGCGACGCGCTCCGCGTGCTTCGCGAGCCCGCTCTTCTTCTTTCCGAACAGCCCGAAGAATCCCATCGATACGGCCTCCCCCGCCGGGGGGCCCGACGGTGCGCGCACCATGATCGCTGCTCGGCCTCGTCGCAACCCCGTCGCGCCCCAGCGCGGTCGCGCGCGTCGCCTGCTGGAGGATGCCTACTGGATGATGACGGGGCGCAGGTTGACCTGCGTGCCCTTCACCTGGACCTGGAAGCGAACCATGCGGCAGCCGTGCTTCTTGATGAGCGACTTCTCGTTCGCCTGGAGACGCTGAACGAAGCGATCCTGCGTGATGTTGGAGACGTTCTCGCCCGCCGCCTCCTTCGCCGCCACGTACTCGGTGTAGACGCGGGTGTAGTACGCGTCCTCCGGCTCGGCGGCGAGCTTCGCGGCCAGCTCGGGGTCGTCCTCGTCCGCACCGGCGCTCGGGGCCGCGGCGCCACCGCCCGTGGGCGGACCGGCGTCGGACCAGGCCTCGGGGGGCGAGCTGACGCGGCCCTCCTCGTCCTCCTCCGGCGTGCCGGTGAAGACGTTGAGGAGCTGGTTGATGCGATAGGCGAGCCCGCCCAGCTCCGCGCTCTCGATGTCGAGGCGCAGGTCCGTGCGGCCGTTGATCACCGCGAGCACGCCCTCCTCCATCTCCTCGATGGGCTTGAGGAGGCTGGTGCCGATCAGGAAGCCGTAGATCAGGACGATCAGGAAGCCGAGCCCCGTCATCAGCAAGATCGCGTTGACCGCGGAGGCCTTGCCCGCCTGCTCGGTGCGGTTGCCCAGCATCGCGTAGCCGACCTGCGTCGACGGAGAGAACGGGAGCGCTCCGACGACCCCCACGAACTCGTCCTCGCCCACCTGAGACAGGAACGGGTCGCTCGAGCCGCCCCCGTCCCCGAGCGCCGCCGCGGTGACCGCGGACTGGGCGTCGAAGAGCATCGCGTGCAGCTGGTCCGCGAGCTCGCCGCGGAGCGAGGAGCTGTACACGGTGCCGTCGGTGAAGAACACCACGTCCCGGCTCAGCAGCTCGCCCGAGCGGCTGGCCATGCCGTTGGACATGTCGTAGCCGACGATGAGCGCACCGCGGATGGCGCCTTCGGGGTCACGGATGGGCGCGATCGCCGTCTGCAGGAGCTTGTCCTGGCCCGACGAGAAGCTCCACACGTCGACCGTCGCCTCGCCGGAGTCCAGCGCGTCGTCGAGGGTCCCCAGCTGGCGCTTGAGGTCCTCGCCGTGCATCCGGTTGCGGTCCTGGTTCCGAGCGATGCCGATGCCGCGATCGTCCGTGATGATGACGAGCTCGGGCGGGCCCACGCCGCGGTTGCGACGGCCGAACCAGTCGGCGATGGCGTTGGCGCGTCGGAACGCGCGGTCGCGCTGCGAGCTCTCGTCGAGGGCGGTGAAGACGTCCTGGGTGTCGCTCGCCGTGGCCTGCTCGGTCGCCTCGGACACGAACTCCAGGCCGCTCAGACGCCAGGTGCGCTCGAAGACCTGCGCGTCGTTGGCGATCTGGCTGTCGACTTCTTCCAGGAAGGTGGCCTGGATCTGCGTCGACACCACGAAGTACGAGACCAGGCCGACCACCAGGACCGCGAAGAGGTTCCCGGCGATGATCTTGGTGCGCATCGATTGCTCTCCCTCCGTCGCGCGCGGAGTCCGCAGGCGATGGCCCGGACACGCGCGCGAGGCGCTTGGCCCCCTGAAAGACGGCGCTCGCGTCCGTCTCCGTGACGGTGTTGGATATCATCGTCGCGCGAACCCGGTCAACACTGACGGTCAAACCCGTCGGGCGCGCAGGCGGCCAGGATGACGCGGAGTGCCGCTCCGACCGGAGGTCAGAAGTTCGCGGAGCGGATGATCTTCGTCGGGCCGCTGCGGCCGCTCGAGCCGCGGGACGGCGTCCCACCGGACGAGCCCTGGCTCGAGCCGCCCTGCGAGGGGGACTGCGTCGACCCTCCGCCCGCCGTCGGCGTGTCGGAGCCACCCCCGGCGCTGGTCGCGAGGGCCCTCCCCCGCCGGTTCGCGCGCCTCGCGGCCCGATCCCGGCGAGCCCGCCGCGACGCGGCAGCCGACTCCTCGGGCTCCTCGTCGGCGATCTCTTCGGCATCGGCCAGCTGCTCTTCCGGCGGCTCCGCCTCGACCTCGGGCGCCTCGACGACGGGATCGGGGTCTGGCGCCGTGCCGATGGTCTCCGGCGTCGGCGGGAGCGCGGGGGTGGTCGTCTCGGCCGCGGTCTCGGGAAGGGTCGCGCTCGGCTCCTCGGCCTGCGCGCGCGACTCCTCGCCGCTGAAGAGCGCGTACGTGAGGCCGACGACCCCGCCGGCCGCGAGGCCGAGGCCGGCCGCCACGCCGAGCACGAGCGGGAGGATCTTCCGCTTCTTGCCCTGCGGCACGCCCGTCGGGGTCATCATGACCTCGGACGTCTGGGGGAGCAGCGCCGGCGGAGCGGGGCGCTCCCCGGTGGGCACGAAGTCCATGCCCGCCGCGAGATCCTGCGCGCTCGAGCCCAGTTGGTCGAGGTCGATGTTGACCTCGGAGCCCACCGGCCGGAGCAGCCGGGACACCGTCACCGACTCCTTCTCGGAGGTGGTCGGGAGCGAGTTGAACGACGAGATGGAGAGGATCTCGCGGTCCTCGGCGATCTTCTCGCTCATCACGTCACAGATCACGGCGGAGATCTGGAGCGGGTCGATGGCCGCGGCCGACGGCAGCGCGTCGAGCAGCCGGTAGCGGAAGTCGCGGGCCGTGGTCGGTCGCCGCTCGCGGTCGCCGGCGAGGGTCTCGAGGATCACGCGGTCCAGCGCGGGCGGCAGATCGGGCACCAGCGCGCTCGGCGGGACGACCTTCGGGTCGCGCACCATGTCGAGCAGGCGCAGGTCGTTGTCCGCCTTGAACAGGCGGCGCATGGTCAACATCTCCCAGAGGACGATGCCGAGCGCGTACACGTCGGTGCGCCGATCCACGTCGCGCCCGAACGCCTGCTCGGGCGACATGTAGGCGATCTTGCCCTTGAGCCCCGCCGCCTCGGTCTGATGGAGACGCTGCGTCGCCTTGGCGATTCCGAAGTCGATGAGCTTGACGTCGCCGCGGTAGCCCACGAGCACGTTCGCGGGGCTCACGTCCCGGTGCACGACCCCGGCCGCGGTGCCGTCCGGGTTGAGCAGCTCGTGCGCCGCGTGCAGACCATCGGCCACCCGGGTCGTGATCGCGACGGCGAGCTCAGGAGAGAACCGCATGTCGCGCTTCTTGAGCGTGCCCATCATCTGCGACAGGGACGTGCCGTGCACGAACTCCATCAGCAGGCAGTACGCGCCCTTGTGCTGCCGCAGCGACTCCACGCGGACGACGTTGGGATGGTCGATGCGCGCGCTCAGCCGAGCCTCGTCCACGAACATCTCCACGAAGGACTGATCCGACGCGAGGTGCGTGTGGATCACCTTGATGGCGATGTCCTTGGAGAAGCCCCCGGCGCCTTGGCGACGCCCCAGGTAGAGCGCGGCCATACCGCCCGCCCTCAAGCGCGCGACGATCTCTACGTCGTCGATCTTTTCGCCTACCTCGAACATGCGACCTCCTGGACCGCGCTGAGCCAGTCCAGCTTGGGCACCGAAGGCTAGAGTACTTCGTCCGTGCCGCCAGATCCATTCACCGGCTCGCGGGCCGATCGCCGGACGAGGTACGCGCGGTGGTGGGCGAACCATCCGGCGACGAGCGGCGGCGCCCGCTCGAAGCTGGGGTGGCGTCGGAGCGCGTCGGCGATGATGGGGGGCCGCGTCTCGCGCGCGAAGGGGAAGGCCGCGGGGGGGAAGTCCCAGCGGGAGGGGCGCGCGGTCCGGGGCCCTCCGCGAAAGCGAGAGAGGGAGGCCGACAGGAGCGACTCACCCGGCGAGACGAAGAGATCGGGCCACCACGGACAGTCCACGTACGCCTCCGCGACGATCTCCCCCAGGGGGGCGAGGGCCCGACGCATGACCTCGGGCCTACAGCTCTCGTGGTCGAACTGCTCACGCGCGGCTTCGCCAGGCTCGAGCTTTCGGAGGACGCGGCGGACGACGACTCCATAGCTCCGGGGGTGGGTGGCGAAGACGATCAGCCAGCGATTGGCCCGCGCCGCGGTCTCGGCGAGGTGGCGCCGCCAGTCGTCCACCTGGTGGGCCGCGTTGAACACCAATTGGGCGTCCGCGCGCGCGCCCTCTTCGGCCCGGAGGGTGAGCCGGTCCAGCAGCCCCGCCGAGCGGTACACCCGCCGCACCCGCTCCCTGGCTTCGGCGTCGGGATGTATCACCGTGACACTCACCCCTCTGCGCGCGAGCGGCAGCAGGTGGAGGCCCGGCATCCCCGCCATCCCGTCGAACGGACCCTCGGCGGCGGAGGCGAGGTGGAGCGGGCCGAGCCAGCGCTCGAGCAGCGCGTAGATGGCCCACCGCTCGTAGGCGCTGCCGAGGCCAGTATCCATGGCGATGGACACGCGTGAGAGCTTGTCTCACTGTGCAGATTTCCGCCATGCCCCTGTTTGGCAGGACGAAAGCTGCTAGGATGGCCCCATCTTCAGGATGGGGAGTAGTGCCATGTCAACTCGTCTCGTGGCCCTCGCGTCATTCGCGCTCGGGTGTTCTTTCTTTGTCGTGGGCTGCGGTGGCGAGGTCACGGCGGAGTGCGCGAGCGACTCCGAGTGCGAGGACTCCTATCTCTGCCTCGCCGGCCGGTGTCACCCGCAGCTGGGCGACTGCCGCGACAACGACGGCGACGGCTTCCGCGAGGGCTCGCGCTGCCCCGCCGGCGAGATCATCGACTGCAACGACGAGAACGCCGCCATCAACCCCGACGCCACCGAGATCTGCGGAAACGGTGTGGACGACAACTGCTTCGCGGGTGAGGACGAGGGCTGCCCGTGTGACTCGGTCATGACGGGGAGCACGCGGGACTGCGGCCTGGGGCGATGCGCCGGCGTGCAGACCTGCACGGCCGAGACGAGCTGGGGTCAGTGCGTGCCGCTCATCAGCCCGGAGCCGGAGAACTGCGGACCGGACGGCATGGGCGACGGCGTCGACGACGACTGCGACGGCGAGGTGGACGACGGCTGCCTCGAGTGCCCGGAGCGCGAAGACGGAATGGGCGACGAGGTCGCGTGCTTCGACGACGCGGGCGCCACGGCCTACTGCAGCTCGAACGGCACGTGCCGCTGAGCGCTCTCTGCTCGACCCACACCGGCTCCCGTACGCGCTGGGGCGCGGCGTAGGCGGTACGCCCGCCGAGGTGACGCATTTTCCCTTTTCTCGTGGGCCAGCCTGGCCCACTCTCGGCCTTGGCATGATGAACCGTCTCGCGGCTCCCAGCGGCGCGCTGCGCCTGGCCCTCACCCTCTCGTCGCTCGCGCTGCTCGCCAGCTGCTCCGGAGAGGTGCGCGGCGCCATCGTCTACATCGACAGTGATCTTTGCGAGGTCGGCGACGGGTCCACCCCCGAGTTCGATCGCGTGGTGGTCACCGTCGGGCACTCGGCCACCACGGAGACCTCGACCTTCGTGGCCGGCCTCGGCGAGGCGGGGTGCGCGGGCCGGGCCGGATGCGAGCAGGTGACGACGCGGGACTTCCCGCTCGCGCTCCCGATCCGCTCGGAGTCGGGCAGCGGCGACATCTCCCTGCGAGCGGAGCTGTTCCTGGGCGAGACCCAGGTCGGCTGCGCGCAGGGCACCGTGCCCGTCGCGCCCACGGAGCTGACGGCGCACGATCTGATCATCGGTCGGAGCTGCGGGGCTGGGTGCCTGGACGAGGCGGTCTCGTTCCGCGGCCTGATCTCGGAGGACTCGCCGCCCGGCGCGCGCGCCTGTGTGCCCGCGACGCCGAGCCCGGAGACGCCCATCAAGCGCGTCGCGGTCGGCTACCTGCACGCGTGCCTGATCGACGCGATGGATCGGCTCTTCTGCTGGGGCGCCAACAGCAGCGGTCAGCTCGGCATCGGCGACAACGTCAACCGCAACCGCCCCACCCTGGTCAGCCTCGGCGGATCGCTCCGGGCGGTGGATGTGTCGGCGGGCCCCGCGCACACGTGCGCCGTGGTCCGGAACGGCTCCAACTTCGACGTGCGCTGCTGGGGCGACAACGCGAGCGGCCAGCTGGGCAACGGCACCCGCGACCCGGCGACGACCCCGGTGGTGGCGGGGGGGACGCAGGGCGCGCGACAGATCTCGGCCGGCGGAGAGCACAACTGCGCGCTCATCGCCGACGGCACCGTGAAGTGCTGGGGCTCGAACGAGGAGGGTGAGCTCGGCCAACCCCTCTCCACCGAGATCGCCCTGATGGCGATGCAGGTCCCCGGCGTGGAGAACGCGCTGCAGGTCTCGGTCGGAGGCCAGGACGGCCTCGGCACCCCGGGGATGGAGCGCGAGCGGCACAGCTGCGCGCTCGTCGAGAACACGGCCATGGCGCGCAACGACGTCTGGTGCTGGGGCTCGAACGACCTCCGACAGCTCGGGCTGGACGACGTCAGCGCGCGCGGTCCGGCGCCCCTCCCCGAGTCCGTCATGCCCGGGACGATCGTCCAGATCTCCGCGGGCGAGCGGCACACCTGCGCGGTCGACGGCGCGGACGGTCGCCTCTGGTGCTGGGGCCTCAACGCAGGCGACGCGGAAGGCGGCACGCTGGGCCGCCCCGCGGCGAGCGGGCGCGATGGCCAGGGCCCCGCGACCATCGGCTCCATGATGCCCGTGCTGGCGCAGACCGACCCGATGGGGGAGGCGCCGCCGATCCAGACCCTCTCGGCCAAGCAGGTCTACCGCTGCTTCATCGCCATGGAGGACGGCGCCCCGTACTGCTTCGGCCGCGAGTCCAGCGATCGGCTCGGGTCGGGCATGGGCACCGATCTGTTCCAGCCGACGCGGGTGAGCGTGCCGATGGGCATGGGGTTCATCCAGGTCGCCGCAGGCTCGACGTTCGCGTGCGCGCTCCCGGACGACGACACGATGCCGTTCTGCTGGGGCGCCAACGACGACGGGCAGCTCGGCCGCGCCATCTCGGGCGAGACGAGCAGCGCGCCCGACCGCGTCGCCGCCTGCGATTGAAGGCTCAGCCTTTGGCGTCGAGGTAGGCCTGGTACTCGGTCAGGCACTCCTCGATGGGCGCGTCGATGGCGATCTCGCCGTCCCGGATCCAGATGCCGCGCGTGCAGATCTCGCGCGCCGCGGCGAGGTCGTGGGTGACGAACATCATCGTGCGGCACTCCGCGTGGAGCTCGCGGATGCGCGCGAGGCACTTGGTCTGGAACGCACCATCGCCGACGGCGAGGACCTCGTCGACGAGCAAGATGTCCGCGTCGACGTGCATCGCGACGGCGAAGCCGAGGCGCGCCGTCATGCCCGTCGAGAAGTGCCGGACGGGGGTGTCGACGAAGTCGCCGAGCTCCGCGAAGCGCAGGATCACCTCGAGCCGCTCGCTCAGCTCTTCGCGGGAGACGCCGAGCAGGCTCGCGTTGACGTAGGCGTTCTCGGGCGCGGTCATGTCGGGCTCGAACCCCACGCCGAGCGCGAGCATCGGGGCGACGCGGCCGCGGACCGACACGCGGCCTTCGGTCGGGTGGCTCGCGCCGGCCACGAGCGAGAGCGTGGTGCTCTTGCCGCTGCCGTTCTGGCCCAGGACCGCGACCATCTCGCCCTCCCGAACCTCGAAGTCGACGTGGCGCAGGGCCCAGAACTTGTCCGTCTCGTCCTCCTCGCGCGCGAGCCCGCGGAGGATGTCCTTCAGCAGGAACGACTTGAGGTGACGGCGCCGGTACGCCTTGCCCACGTCGCTGAAGCGGATGCGGAGCCCCGCCTCAGACATGGTCGCTCACCACGGGAGCGAACAGGCGGTAGACGACCACTCCGAAGAGCAGGACCCCGAACGACCCCCCGAAGAGCGCGATGAGGATGTTGTCGGGTGGCGAGGTGCCCTCGATCACGATCACCCGCACCGCCTCGACGATGGTGGCCATCGGGTTGAGATGCATGAGGGTGTGCCCGATGCCCGGCACCCGGCTCATCGGATAGATGATGGGCGTGGCCCAGAAGAGCGCGATGAGGATGGAGTCGACGATGTAGCCGGTGTCGCGGAAGATCACGTTCAGGACGCCGCTCGAGAGCCCGAGCCCCAGCCCGAAGGCGACGAGGGCGACCACGATGGCGGGCAGCCACAAGAGCGCGAGCGAGACGTGGAACGACTCCGGGTAGACCGCGATGAGCGGCAGGATGCTCAGGGAGCTGAACCCGAGGTTGTAGAGGTCGCTCAGGACGGTGCCCGTGATGATCACCCAGGGCGGCACCGCGGTGCGCTTGACGATCTCCGCGTGCACCAGCAGCGCGTGCATCCCGCTCGTCCACGCGTGGCTGAGGAAGTGCCAGGGCACCAGGCCGAGCATGAGGAGGACCGGATAGCCCTCGATGTCGGTCTTGAAGACGACGCCGAAGACCACGCTCATCACGATCATGAGCACTGTCGGATACGCGATCGGCCAGATCAGCCCGAGCATCTGGGCGCGGTGCGCCGCGCGGAACTTGCTCGCCGCGAAGACGTAGAGCGTGTCGCGGAAGCGCCACAGCTGATCGACGAGCCGGGTGGCGCCGCCGAGTCGGGCGGGCTGACCGTCCTCGTCTCCGACGAAGGTCCCGCGCGGCGTGCGATGCAGCCAGGCAGACGGCGGGGCACTGCTCATCAGCCCGGTGACTAGCAGAATCCGCGCGCGAATTCGATGGGTCGGGGTAGCGTGACGGCGGTGGATCCGCGCGATGTCCCCGGCTTTGGTGATCTTCGCTTGCGCGACCGGGCCCGGGTGCGCGCGCTGGCGCGCCTGCAAGCGCAGGTCCGCCATGGGCCCGACGAGGCGAGCCAGGCGCGGCGTTCGCTGCCCTCTGCGCTCCAGCGGCTCGTGCGTCGCGCCGTCGCGCCGGTGCGGGTGCCCGGCCAGGCGACCGCCACGATCCCGCTCGACGCCCGCCCGGCCCCGCGCCGCGCCGAGACCTCGGAGGGGCCACCGCGCGCGTCGATCGTGATCCCGAGCCGGGGCGCGCCGACCCTCGCGCAGTGCCTGGCCGCGATCGCGTCCCACACCCGCGTGCCGCACGAGGTGATCGTGGTCGACGACGCGGCGCCCTCCCCGCTCTGTGGCGCGCGGACGCGGCTGGCGGCTCGACGCGGCTTCCCTGGCGCGGTCAATCGAGGCGCGCAGCTCGCCCGCGCCGACGCGCTGGTGATCTTGAACGACGACGTCGTCGTCACGCCCGGCTGGCTGACGCAGCTCCTCGCCGCGCTCGAGCTCCCGAAGGCGGGGCTGGTCGGCCCGGCCACCAACGACAGCGGGGACGCGGCGACGGAGCCCGCCCGCTATCGCGACCTCGAGGGCCTGCTCGCCCACGCGCGGAGCCGAGAGGGCGCGCCGCGCGAGGTGGAGAAGCTCAGCCTGCTGTGCGCGGCGATGCGGCGCGAGACCTTCGAGGCGCTCGGCGGGCTCGACGAGGGCTACGGGCTCGGCATGTTCGAGGACGACGAGCTCTGCATGAGCCTGCGGCGGCGACGGCTCCGCGTGCTGCTGGCCCCTTCGGCCTTCGTGCATCACCACGGCTCGGCCACCTTCGGGCGCATGCCCGACGCGACGCGGATCGCGCGCTTCCTCATCAACCGCCGCCGCTTCGAGCGCCGCTGGGGCGTGCGCTGGCGAGCGCCGACCGTATGATGCGCGCGATGCCGGACTGGGTCGCCGACGCCGTCTTCTACCAGATCTTCCCGGATCGCTTCGCGCGCTCGGGGCGGGTGCACGTGCCCGGACCGCTCGAGGCGTGGGACGCGCCACCGACGCAGCACGGCTACAAGGGCGGCGACCTGTTCGGCGTGGTCGAGCGCCTGGACCACCTCGAGGCGCTGGGCGTGAACGCCCTCTATCTGACGCCCATCTTCCAGAGCGCCTCGAACCACCGCTACCACACGCACGATTACTTCACCGTCGATCCGATGCTCGGGGGCGACGCCGGGTTCGACGCGCTGATCGAGGCCGCCCACGACCGCGGCATGAAGGTCGTCCTCGACGCGGTGCTGAATCACGCGAGCCGGGGCTTCTTCCCCTTTCACGACGTCCTGGAGAACGGCGAGGCCTCCCCCTACTTCGACTGGTTCCACGTCGAGCGTCTCCCGCTCCGGCCCTACGGCCCCGGCGAGCCGGGCTACGCGTGCTGGCGCGGCATCCCGGCCTTGCCCAAGCTGAACACCGAGAACGCCGAGGTGAACGCGTTCCTGATCTCGGTGCTGCGACACTGGGCGGAGCGCGGCATCGACGGCTGGCGCTTCGACACGCCCGAGGAGATCGTGACGCCCGGGTTCTGGGAGGCGGTGCGAGACGCGGTGAAGGCCGTGGACGAGGAGCTCTACCTCGTCGGCGAGATCTGGACCGACGCCGCGCCCTGGCTCGGCCCGCGCTTCGACGGGACGATGAGCTACTGGCTCGGCGGACACACCCTGGTCTACGCGTCGGGCGGCGCCTTCCGCTTCGAGATCACCAAGCACGAGTACCCGCTCGTGCGCGAGCCCGTCGACGCGGTCGCGTTCGGTGACCACGTCGAGGCGGTCATGACGCGCTACACGCCCGCGCAGCAGCAGGCGAACCTCTCCCTCTACGGCTCGCACGACACCGCGCGCGCGTTGACGATGCTCGCCGGCGACCGGGAGGCGATGAAGCTCGCCACCATGCTCCTCTTCACCCTCCCCGGCGCGCCCTGCGTGTACGCGGGCGACGAGATCGGCATGGAGGGGCTCGACGACCCGGGGTGCCGGGCGGGCTTCGTCTGGGACGAGGCGCGCTGGGATCAGGACTTGCTCGAGACGTTCCAGGCTCTGATCCGGCTCCGGCGGGAACACGTCGCCACGCGGCGCGGGCGCTTCCGCCGGCTCACGCGGAGCGGTGACGTCTTCGCGTTCGTGATGGAGCACGAGGACGAGACCCTGCTCGTGGCGACCAACGCGACCGGTGAGGCGGCGAGCGCCGCGCTCGGCCTCGACGGCGCCCGCTCGTTCGGCGACGGCGCGCTGGTCGCGGGGACCCTGACCCTCCCCGCGCGGACCGGCGCCGTGTTCTCGATCGCCCGCTGACCGAGCTCAGTCGACGACGATCGCCGGCCGCTCGCCCTGGCGCCAGTGGTATCGCAACCCGGACTGCACGCTCGCGGTCTCGGTGGTCAGCGCCCCGTCCGGCCAGCGGACCGAGACCTCCGCCTCGCACGCCGCGCCGAGCCCGAAGTGCAGGACCCGGTCGTTCTGCGCGCCGTAGTGCCCGTGGCCGCCCCCGACCTCCTGGGTCTGGGTGACTCCGCCCGCGGTGACGGTGACCCGCGCCCCGATCGCGGCGCGGTTCGTCCCCTCGCCGCCCTCGAGGTCGAGCTGCACGAAGTTGCCGCCGTCGCCGGCGAGGTTCTCGAAGAAGCGGACCTGCGGGCGCTCGTAGCAGTCGTTCGGGCCCGAGGCGTCGCAGCGCGCGCGGGAGTGACCCACCACGACGTCGAGGTCACCGTCGCGGTCGAAGTCGGCCACCACCACGCCGTGGCTGCGGTTGTGGTCGATGCCCTCGCTCGGCGCGACCTCGACGAAGGCGAGCGAGCCGTCGGTCTCGTTGTGGTAGAGGCGGCCGCGGTTGCCCGCGTAGTCGCTCGCGCCGAGGTAGATGTCGTTCCAGCCGTCGTTGTCGAAGTCGAAGATGGCCGCCGTCATGTGGCCCTCGTCCCAGGTCGCGCCGTCCTGGGCGATGGCGAGGCCGAGCGCCTCGTCCCCCGGGCGCGAGAAGGTGGCCGCGCCGTCGTTGACGAGCACCTCGGAGCCGTCCGAGCCGGCGCCGGCCCACCAGTGGCGGATCTCGGTCGTGAACAGATCGAGGTCGCCGTCGTTGTCGAGGTCACCACAGATCGTCGCGCCGCTGTTGCCGCCGAGGCGCCACGGGTTGCGGTCGTTGTCGTGGTTCCAGTTGTCCGAGCAGCTCACGAGCGGCGCGGGCACGTCGGCGCACCCCTCCGCGGCGCGGTTCGACTGGCAGAAGCAGCGCGCGAACTGGTTGTCCTCCCAGGTGAGGTCGCCGTCGTAGGCGTAGCCGGACTCGACCGAGCGGTTCACGTAGCCGGCGCCGCCCATCGCGTGCCAGAGATGGTTCGGGGAGCGGCCGTAGCTGCTCGCGAGCAGCTCCGCGAAGCCGTCGCCGTCGAGGTCGCAGGCGTTCGCGCTCCAGGCGCGGGTGTGACCGAGGCCCATGTTCAGCGTCTCGTGATCCATCCAGTCCTGGGTGGTCAGGCCGAACGCGTCGGTCACGTCGGTGAAGCCGCCGCCGCCGTCGCCGCGCCAGAGGCGGTCGTTCTGGAGGTAGATGCCGCGGCTGCCCGAGTAGTTGTGCTCCGGCACCCACAGATCGAGCAGGCCGTCGTGGTCGACGTCGACGAACGAGGCGCCCGCGGGCGCGTCGACGGCGTCCATGCGCCGCAGCCCGTTGGACGCCGCGGTCAGCGTGAAGACTCCCGCGCCGTCGTTGAGGAGCAGCTCGCTCGTCTCGTTGCCGACCGCCTCGAGGTCCTCGGTCGAGACGCCGGTGTAGACGTCGAGGTCGCCGTCGTTGTCGACGTCGCCCCACGCGACCACCTGGACCGGCCGGCCGCCGGGCTCGGCCTGACGGCGCGTCAGGATCCCGGACGCCTCGGTCACGTCCTCGAAGCGGCCGTCGCCCGTATTGCGCAGGAGGAACGTGTTGCGGGAGGTGGTCTCGGCGAAGTCGTCGACCCCCGTGCGGCCGCGGCGCACCTCGAGATCGGCCCAGCCGTCGCCGTCGATGTCGGTCACGGTCAGGCGCACGCCCTCCACGCCGAGGGCGCGAAGCCCCCAGTCGTCGGTCGCGTCGCGAAAGGCCGGCGCGCCCGCCGCCCAGCCCGTCCCGCCCCCGCAGCTCGGCGTCGCGCAGGCGGCGCTCTCCGCCACGCAGACGTCGGCCTCAGCGCAGATGGGGCCGTCGGCCGCGCCGCAGTGGCACGCGCCGTCGTCGCCGGCCACCCAGCCCTCCTCGCAGTCCGGCGGCTGCTCGCAAGCGAAGAGGAAGAAGAAGGAGACCAAGCCGAGCGCGCGTTTCATGAAGCTCACAAGGTAGCGGGACGAAATCCGCACGCCTACCCCCGCGCGAGATGGCTCACGGGCTTGAAACCCTCACCCATCGCGTCCTATGTGGGCCGCGATGGCGCGTGTGAACGGGAAGCTGGTGGTCGTCTCCAATCGCGGGCCCTACCGCACCGAGACGCGTGGGGGGCGCCGGCGCCTCGTGCGCGCGGCGGGCGGGCTGGTGGCCGCGCTCGACCCCGTGCTGCGCGAGCGCGGCGGGTTGTGGGTGAGCGCGCAGGAGACGGATCACCCTCAGGTCGTGCAGCTCGAGAGCGATCAGCTGCCTTACGACCTCGCGTCGGTGAAGCTCCGCCGGCGGGTCCAGGAGGACTTCTACGAGGGCATCTCCAACGCCGTGCTCTGGCCGCTGCTCCACAGCATGCCGCCGACGGTCCGCGTCGGCACCGCGCCCTGGGAGTCCTACCGCATCGCCAACACGGCCTTCGCGGAGGCGACGCTCTCGGACGCGCCGCGGGGCGCGCGGTTCTGGATCCAGGACTACCACCTGATGCTGATGCCGGCCCTGATCCGGGCCCAGCGCAAGAAGGCGCGCGTCGGCTGGTTCTGTCACGTGCCGTGGCCGGGCCCGGACCTCTTCGGCGCCCTCCCCGCCAGCCGGGAGCTGCTCGAGGGCCTGCTCGGGGCCGACCTGCTCGGCTTCCACACCGAGGGCTACTGCCGGAACTTCCTGGACTGCGTCTCCCAGCTCACCGACTACCAGGTCGACGTCGCGGCCAAGACGGTGAAGGCCAACGGGCACACCGTGCGCATGCTGACCGCCCCCATCGGCGTGCCCTTCGCCGACATCCAGCAGACGGCGTCCGATCCCGAGGTGCTCGAGCGCTCGAAGAAGATCCAGCAGGCGGTCGGCGGCCGTCAGATCGTGCTCGGGGTCGATCGCCTCGACTACACGAAGGGGATCCCGGAGCGGCTGCTCGCGTTCGAGCACTTGCTGTCGAGCGATCGCTCCGCCGCCAACCGCTACGTGCTCGTGCAGATCATGGTGCCGAGCCGCCAGGCGGTGCAGGCCTACGCCGACCTCAAGGACGAGATCGACCGGATGGTCGGGGACATCAACGGCCGCTTCAGCGTCACCGGCCGGCTGCCGGTGCACTACTACTACCGCAACCTCCCGAAGAACGAGCTCTACGCGCACTACGTGGCCGCGGACGTCGCGCTGATCACACCGCTTCGTGATGGCATGAACCTGGTCGCTCACGAATACTGCGCCGCCAAGACCGACGGGACCGGCGCGCTGGTCCTCAGCCAGCTGGCCGGCGCGGCCTCCTATCTCAAGGGCGCGTTGATCGTCAATCCCCACGACATCGAAGGCACCGCCAAGACCCTCGAGCGGGCGCTCCAGATGCCCGTCGCCGAGCAGAAAGAACGCATGCAGGCCAGCCGTACCGAAGTCCACAAGCTCGACGTGCACCGTTGGGCAGACCGATTCCTGCGCGAGCTCGAAGAGACCCGCCGATGAGCCCCAACGGATCGATGGACGCGCTCGTGGACGCCATCGCGCACCTCGAGCGTCCGCTCCTCGTGGCCCTCGACGTCGACGGAACGCTGGCGCCCATCGTGGAGGACCCCAGCCGGGCCAAGGTACCCACCGCGACCGCGCGCACCCTGCGACACCTGCGCACGGTGGAGGGGCTGGAGCTGGCCCTCGTGACCGGGCGCGACGCGGGGCAGCTCGAGCGCATCGTCTCGATCCCGGGCGTCTGGCGGGTGGTGGAGCACGGCCGCGCGATCATCGCGCCGGGTGAGAAGCCCCGGGGCGTGGCCGTCGAGGCGGAGGATCGGCGCAAGCTCGCTCGCTTCAAGAGCTGGGCGCACGAGCACGCCGGCCCGCGCGGCGCGCACGTGGAGGAGAAGGACGCCTCCGTGGTCGTGCACGTCCGCAAGATGGCCAAGGACGATCCCGAGGGCGCCGACGCGGTCCTCGCCGAGGCGCGTGACGCGGCGGCCGAGCTCGGCCTCTGCGTCCGCGACGGTCGCGCGGTGGTCGAGGCGCAGCTCGAGCCCTTCGACAAGGGGGCGGCGCTGCGAGAGCTGATCGAGGCCGTCGGCGCGACCAGCGTGCTCTACGCGGGCGACGATCTGACCGACGAGCCGGCCATCCGCGTGGCGGCCGCGCGCGGCATCGGCCTCTTCGTGCGCTCCGCCGAGCGCGAGCGCTTCGACGAGGCCACCGCGTCGCTCGACGGCCCCGAGGGGGTCTCGGACCTGCTCGACGCGCTGCTCGCCAAGCTCAAGCCTTGAGCGAGCGCCCGAGCGCGACGCCGCCGAGCCCGGCCAGCACGCACACGAGCACGGTCGCGCCCAGGTAGAGCCCCGCCCTCCCCCAGGCGCCCTGCTCGGCGAGCCGCAGCGTCTCGAGGTTGAACGACGAGTACGTGGTGAAGCCGCCCATCACCCCCGTCCCGATGACGAGCTTGGCCTGCACGCCGCCGATCTCGCGCTCCCCCGAGACCTCCATCACCACCCCGAGCAGGAACGAGCCGAGCACGTTCGCCGCGAGGGTCCCGAAGGGGAAGCCCGGCCCCAGCCACCGCAGCATGCCGACCGAGATGCCGTAGCGCATCGCGGTGCCCACCGCGCCCCCGAGGGCGATCAGCGCGACCTTGATCATCCCGGCCGAGGATCCCCCGCCGAGGCGTCGCGGCGCAACATCCCGGGAGGTGCGATCCGTCACGGCTCGGGCCGGTCGGAGTCCCCTAGCGTGCGGGCTCTGGAGGTAGTGGAAACCATGAGCGAGATCTCTTTCGACGGACGAGTGGCCATCGTGACCGGCGCGGGCGGAGGCCTCGGCCGCAGCCACGCCCTCTTCCTCGCGTCGCGCGGGGCCAAGGTGGTCGTCAACGACCTGGGCGGCTCCGTCGACGGCAAGGGCTCCGACGAGGCGGCGGCGCAGAAGGTCGTCGACGAGATCGCGGCCGCGGGCGGCGAGGCCGTCGCGAGCTTCGACGGCGTGGACACCGCGGAGGGCGGCGAGAAGATCGTCAAGACCGCGCTCGACGCGTTCGGCAAGGTCGACGTCGTCATCAACAACGCCGGCATCCTCCGCGACGTCAGCTTCCACAAGATGACGCACGACCAGTGGGACGCGGTCATGAACGTGCATCTGAACGGCACGTACTACGTCTCCAAGGCCGCGTGGAACCACATGCGCGAGGCTGGCTACGGGCGCATCGTCAACACGACGAGCGCGGCCGGCCTCTACGGCAACTTCGGCCAGGCCAACTACGCCGCGGCCAAGCTCGGCATCGTCGGGCTCAGCAAGACGCTCGCGCAGGAGGGCCACAAGAAGGGCATCCGCTGCAACGTCATCGCCCCGGTCGCGCGCAGCCGCATGACCGAGACCATCCTCGACGAGGCGACGCTCTCCAAGCTCGAGCCGAAGCTCGTGACCCCGCTCGTGGCGTACCTCGCGAGCGAGCGCTGCGACGACAACGGTCAGGTCTACGCCGTGGGCGGCGGGTACGTCTCGCGCGTGGCGGTGGTCGAGGGCTCGGGCACCTTCTTCGGCGGCGGCGACCTCACCCCCGAGCAGGTCGCGGAGAGCTGGGCGCACATCAACGACCTCGAGGGCGCCAAGCCCTTCGCCAACGCCATGGAGGCCGTGCAGGTCGCCCTCGCGAAGGCGACCGGCAAGGCCTGACCAATGCTGCCCACCGCGCCTTACGCCGCCCAGTCGGCGCGGTGGCCAGCCCGCGGCAAGCACATATTGGCCCACCACGACGACGAGACGATCGTCGTCTACCAGGCCTATCGACCGGAGATCGGCGAGTGGGCGATCGCGAACGGGCGGCTCGGCGGCCCCGCGTTCAGCGTCGAGCGGATGAGCTGGATCAAGCCGAACTTCCTCTGGATGATGTTCCGCTCGGGCTGGGGCACGAAGGAAGACCAGGAGGTCACGCTCGGGCTGCGGCTCGGGCGCGACTTCTTCGACGCGCTCCTCGCGGACGCGGTGGCGTCGACGTACCGCGCGTCGGGCTGCGAGAGCCAGGTCGCGTGGAAGCGGGCCATGAAGCGCTCCGACGTGCGGCTCCAGTGGGATCCGGACCACGGGCCCGGCGGCGAGAAGCTCGAGCGGCGCGCCGTGCAGCTCGGCCTCCGCGGCGAGGCCCTGCGGCGAATGGTCGAAGACGAGACGCGCGAGGTGCTCGACATGCGCCCGCTCGTCGACGCGGAGCGAGCGCGCCTGCGACAGGAGGGCCGGGACGCGGTGCAGACGCCGCTGGAGACGACGTATCAGCCTCGCGACCCGGACGCGGCCGCGAACGTCCGCCTCGATCCACCGCCCTCGCCCTGATGGCTGGTCTTTGAACGGCGGTGCTGTATCCTCGCGCCCCCATGGCCAAACGGGCATCGGCGCGACGCAGCCGGCCGCGCCGATCGGCGCAGCCCAAGCTCGAGGGGCGAACACTCCGGATCGGGGACGACCGGGTGCCGCTCTATTCGGGGGCGATGCACTACTGGCGCCTCGAGCGCGACGCGTGGCGCGCGGGGCTCGAGCAGCTGCGCGACCTCGGCCTGCCCATCGTGGAGACCTACGTGCCCTGGCAGGTGCACGAGGTGGCGCCGGGCGAGTACGACTTCGGCACCACCGACCCGCGCAAGGACGTGGGGGCGTTCGTCGATCTCGCGCAGGAGATCGGGCTCTACGTCTTCGCCCGGCCGGGCCCCCACATCAACGCCGAGATGACCTACTTCGGCCTCCCCGAGCGGGTGGTCTACGACCGCGCGTGTCAGGCGCGATCCCCGCGGCAGAGCCCCGTGCTCCAGGGCTTCCCGCCGCGCATGTTCCCGGTGCCCTCGTACGCGAGCCGGACGTTCCTCGAGGAGGTCGGCCGGTGGTACGACGCGGTGGGCGAGGTGCTGGCCCCGCGGCTCTGGCCCGTCGGGTCGATCGTGCTGCTCCAGGTCGACAACGAAGCGTCCTACTACTTCCGCGACGCCACCTACGACCAGGACTACCACCCGGACGCGGTCGCGGACTGGAAGAAGTTCCTCGAGAAGCGGCACGGCAACCTCGCGAAGACCGCCGACGCGCATCGCAAGCGCTACGAGCGCTGGGAGGACGCGGCGCCGCCCGAGCGCTTCCGGGCCGAGAACCCCGATGAGCTCGTGCAGCACCTCGACTGGGCGACCTTCCGCGAGGAGCTGATCACGACCTCGATCGGCCGCATGAAGCGGCGGCTGCACAAGGCGGGGCTCAAGGGCCCGGTCACCGTGCACAACTTCCCGCTCGGCGATCAGGGCGTGCCGATGAGCTCCACCGGGCTCGAGTCGGTCGTCGACCTGGTCGGCTTCGACTACTACCACGCGCGCCGCGAGTTCCGGACGGTCAAGCGGCGCACGCTCTACCTCGCGGGCACTCACCCCGTGCCGTACGCGCCGGAGCTCGGCATCGGCGCGCCCGCGTGGTTCACGCCGCTGTCGAACGACGACTCGCTCTTCACGCTGATGGTCGCGCTCGCCTACGGGCTCCGCGGCTTCAACCTCTACATGGCCGTCGACCGCGACCGCTGGTACGGCGCGCCGATCGACAGCCGGGGCAACCCGCGCGTGGACGCCGGCGGTTGGAAGCACCTGCTCGGCAAGCTGCACGAGACCGGCTTCCACGCGCTCTCGCGGCGAGCCGAGGTCGCGCTGATGATGCCGCGCGAGTACGGCCGATTGTCGAAGGCGACGCACCTGCTCGGCTTCTTCAGCCCCACCGTGCTCGAGGCGGTGGGCGGCAACCCGGTCGAGGGCTGCCGCGAGGACACCTTCGGCTTCGAGGGCCCCATCCAGGTGCTGTGGTGGAAGATGGTCGCGCGCTTCGCCGACGCCCTGACCGCGGCTGGGGTTCCGTACGTCTACGTCGACGGCGACACGCCGATCGAGCGACTCGAGGGGCTGCGCGTGCTGGTCACGCCGTCGTTCGAGATCTGCGATCCGGCCCGGTGGAAGCGCCTGACCCAGCTCGCCGAGGACGGCTGCACGGTCGTCTACGGGCCGACGATGCCGAGCCTGGATCTCGCCGCGCGGCGAAAGCTCTTCGAGGTCCCGCGGGGCGGTCGGCGCGTGCTGATCGACACCGACGCGGACGCGACGGAGATCGTCGGCGAGCTCGCGCGCGAGCTGTCCTTGCGCAAGCCCTTCCGCGCGCACCCCGCGCCGGTGGAGACCTGCGTGCACGAGGACGCCTCGGGGGCGCGGGTGCTGTTCGTGATCCATCCCGGCAAGGAGCCCGTCGAGGCGCGCGTCGAGGTCCCCGCCGCGACGGCGTTCGAGGACCTGATGACGGGCGAGCGCTTCGCGGGCACGGGCGAGGTGACCATCCCGATGAAGCGCTTCAGCTGCCGCATGCTCTCGGTGGAGGGGGCGGCGGGCGAAGGCGCGGGGGACAGCTCGGCGGTGGCCTCGTGATCAGCGAGAACCTGCGCTTCGAGGGGTTCGACTCGCGCTCGTGGACGAACCTGATCTCGCTCTTCGCGCCGAACGTGCCGGCCCGCATGGCGTCCGACGCCGCGGCGAGCGACGCGCCCGAGCTCGAGGCGCAGCCGGACGCCAAGGAGAAGGCGGACGGGGCGCTGGTGGTGGTGCTCGACGACCGCGAGCGTGTGCTGAAGGCGCTCCACACCGTGCGCGGGCGCATCAAGGGCCTCGAATATCCCGGGCACGACGCCTTGCCCCAGCTCGCGGAGCGATGGCGCGCGGCGCAGGTCTACGTGCTGCGCGAGGGGGTCATCGAGGAGATCGGCGAGCGGCTCGCGAAGCGCATCGAGCGGGGCGAGGACTACGTGTCCCAGCTGCTCGTCGTGGCGCGCACGATCCGCGAGATGAACGAGGCGGGGCTGCTCCACACCTGGCCCCGGCCGATGGCCTCGGTCCCGATCCCCACCATCGGCATGGTCCGGCGCGCGCTCGACACCGTGCTGCCCGACGAGCGGGCGATGGTGCTGGTGGTCTGGAACGGCGCGGCGCCCTGGACGGGCATGGCGCTCCGTCGGCGGGGCGGGAACATCGATCTCGTCGCGGGTCCGGATCTGATCGCGCGCTGGAGCGGACCGCTGGGCGGCGACTGGCGACGCGACTACCGGGTGATCAGCGACGCGGTCGCGCGCGCGGTCGCGCCGGTCCACCTCGGAGTGTTCACGGATCTCTCGACGCTGCGGCGGCTGCTGCGGACCTTCGAGCCCGGGGCGTGGACACGCGCGGTCGCGGTGCGGGACGTGATCGTGCACCCGACGCCTCCCTACGTGGCGGTCGCGCTTGGCGCGGACGCGGTGCGCGCGGCGGCGAAGGAGTCGGCCCGCTGGCTCGGCGGCATCGACGCGCTCAGCCAGCTGGCGCCGCTCGCGCGCTACGTGCGCGGCCGCGTGGCCGAGGTGGCGTCCGTGTCGGCGACCCTGGGCTTCGACCCGCTCCAGGTGCTCGCGCTGTGGCTCCGCCGCGCGGAGACCGAAGAGCCGCCGCCCGAGAGCTAGTCCCGAATCAAGCGCTTCGCGCTTGCTCCGAACCTAGCAATTCTAGTCAGGGGCTTTTCGCAAAAGCCCCTCGCTGCGGCGGCAAAGCCGCCTTCGCTTCACCCGAAAACGACGCGCCTGCAGCGCTTCTAGCCCCAAATACAGGCGCATCGTGGGACGAGGCGCTGGATTTGGGGCTAGCCACAGGCGCGATGCAGGGCGCGCAGGGCGCTGACCGCGTGGCGCCCCCAATGCTGGTCGAACGAGGTCCGCCACTCCCAGACCGCGGCCGCCTCGTGCCCGGCGTCGAAGAGGGACAGCCCTCGCTTCAGATCGAGGTGGATGTCGAGGAAGTCGTCCGTCAGCGATCCCGCCCCCACCTCGGTCGGCTCGAGCGGGTCGAAGTTCTCGTAGTAGTACTCGACCGGTTCGAGGCCGGACCATGTCTTCAGGCGGGCGCGCGGCGGGGGATCGAGGTCGAGTCCGTTCGGGCCGGGCTCGAGGTCGCAGGCGGCCGCGTACAACCGGGCGAGGAGTCGACGCGCGTCCGAGAGGCGACTCGCCGCCGTGGCCGGCGCGTCGGCCTCGACGAGCTCACAGAAGGCGCGCGCCGCCTCCGCGAAGGACGAGACCTCGGCGTGGTTCATGGCAACACGAGCTGACAACAAGTCAACAAGTAAACACCGTCCCTGGAGGTCCCCTATTCGGGGAGATCGGGGGGCGCGGAGAGGCGGGCGGCGCAGCGGCCTTCGTGGCAGAGGCAGGCGCCTCCGCAGTCGAGGGTGCCGTACTGGCAGTCCGCGGTGCACATGGTGTCGGTGCAGTCGGGGCCGTTGGAGGCGGCGACGCACGCGGCGGCGTGGCAGCAGCCGGCCGGGACGCAGTCGGCGTCGGTCTCGCAGGCGTCGTCGCCGATGACGAGCTCGGGAGCGGCGCCCTGCGGATCGGGGTCGGCTTCGCCGTGGACGTCGTCGCCCGGCGCGGGGTCCTCACCGCCCTGATCGGTGTCGAGGAGAATGGGCTCCTCGGCCGGCGCGTCGTCTCCCCCGCAGGCGGCGAGGGAGAGCGCCAGCGCGAGGATCGTGATGGCGAGTCGGAGGCTCATGACGGGGCTCCCTTCGCCGCTTCCTCGACGACCCGGTCGAGCACGGCGTGGGCCTCGGTGAGGCTGTCCGCGGCGCTCTTCATGGAGTCCCGCGCCTCCGGGAAGTGCGCGTCGACGAGCGCGGACCAGGCGCGGTTGACGCTCCGCTCGGCGCTCGAGAACGGGCCGAAGATCTCGGCGAACGCGCCCATGCCGTACTTCACCTGGACCCTGGGCGCGCTGTCGACGATGGGCTCGAACTTGGTCAGCTGGAGCTCCTCGATGGCCTCCTTGATCCGCGCGAGCTCCTTCGCCGGGGGGCGCTCGGTGTCCGAGGCCTCCATCTGCGCGGCGAGCTGGCCGATCTCTTCCCGGAGGCCGTCGAGCAGGTGGCCGAGGTCCCTCGCCTGGCCCTTCCCGTCCGAGGGCCCCTCCTCGCTGGCCTCGCGCTTGACCGCGACGCGTCCGAGGACCGCGCCGAGCACGACGAGCGCGAGCCCGAGCAGGAAGAAGAGGCCGCTGTCGGCGAACCACTCGCCCACGCGCGCCTCGGGAGGGATCGGGCGGAGCACCGCGGCCGCGGCCGCCGGCTCGATGCGCGCCTCGAGGGCGTCCAGCCACGCCGCGCGCAACTCCGCGAGCTCGGATGGAAGGTCCGCCTCGGCCGCCCGCAGCTCCGCGAGACGCTCGCGCTCGGAGCCGACGATGATCCCCTCCTCGCGCGACTCCTGCTGACGCCCGGCGCACGCCTGCGCGATGCGCTCCTCGACGCTCGCGAGCCCGCCTTCGGTCTGCGTCTCGCCGTAGGCGCAGCCGTCGGCGATGGGGCGCCCCGCCTCCTCGCGCTCGGCGCAGTAGGCCGTGAACGCCGCCTGCTCGTCTTGCTGCAGGAACTGCGCGCGGCCGCGCGCGGTCAGCTGCTCGTGCATGGTGGGAGAGAGACGCGCGCCATACGCCGCGCTGATGGCGACGCCGACGGCGAGGATGAGGATGCCGAGCTGCTTCATGAGAAGAGGTACTCCATCGCGAGCCCACCCATGACGATCGAGAGGCTGGTCAGCGCTTCACCGATGATGAAGCCGGCCGCCACCGGGACGAGCGTGGTGCCCATCCAGCGCGGCCCGAACTTGGCCTGGAGGCCCATCGAGATGAAGCAGCCCAGGCCGTACGTGAGGGTGATGTAGAACGGAAGGTACATGGCGAGCCCAACCAGCACGCCGAGGCCGCCGATGGGGAAGATGCCGAGCCCCAGGCCCACCGCGCCGCCCGCGACGTACTTGTCGAGCTGGCTGGCGCCGCTGCGGAGGCTGTCGATGATGCTCGCCAGCGCGGCGCCCTGCGGGGCGCTGAGCGGCGCGCCGGGGACCGCGAAGCCGGGGTCGCCCCAGTCTTTCCAGAGCAGGTAGACGACGCCGACGGCCACGGGGGCGCCGATCCACGCGACCATGAACTGCGCCAGCTGCTGCTTCTTCGGCGTGGCGCCGATGAGGTGGCCGCTCTTGAGGTCGCTCATCATGTCGGCGCACTGGCCGATGCCCATGCTGACCGCGACGCCGAGGATGATGCTGGCCGCGACGTTGCCACCGCTGAGGAAGAACATGAGGGTCACCCCGATGAGCGACATGCCGCTGATGGGGGAGATGTCGGTCATCCCGGTGGCCTGCGCGACGATGAGGCCCGCGAGCGCGAGCCAGACCGTGCCCACCACCGCGACGAGGACCGCGCGCGCCACGCCGATGTCCGGATCGGACAGGATGGCGGCGGTGAAGAGCACCACCAGCGCGACCCCGATCCCGCCGTACAGCACCTTCGAGTCCATCTCGTCGGAGCTGCCGCCGCTCTTGCTCGCCGCGCTGAGCCCCCTGAGCGCCGCCCCGATGGCGGGCGCGCTCGCGATGACGCCGCTGATCGCGCCGCCGATGAGGATGCCGATGCCGAGCGGTCGGAGCATCTCGGAGTACGCGACCGGCCACTGCACGAAGGCGTCGTAGCCGGTGGGGGTGCTCGCGAGCTGCATGTCCTCCGCGGTGGGGACCCAGCCGAGCGCGACGCTGATCGGCGCGATGACCCACCACGCGAGCATGCCGCCGAAGACGAACGGGAGGCCGCCCCGGCCCGAGAGCAGCCCGGCGCCGAGGCTCGCGAAGGAGACCCCGATGGCGATCGGGATGTAAGACGGCATGCCGAGCATGACGCCGATCTCCATCTGCTCCGGGATGTGGAGCGCCTCGGGGACCCAGGACAGCTCTCCCGCGAGGACGTGGAAGACCATCGCGACCAGGAAGCCGCCCCCGAGCAGCTTCGCCTGGCGGATGCCCGCGCCGGGGCTCTTCAGCAGGGTGGCGACCGCGATCCCGCTCGGGAAGCGGAGCCGCTCGAGCTCGATCATCTGCTTCCGGAGCGGGATGATGAAGACGATCCCGAGGAAGCAGCCGCCTATCGCGGCGAGCATGATCGGGATGGGCGAGAAGTCGCGCAGCTCCGGGTCGCACAGGCCCAGGATGAAGAGCGCCGGAAGCGTGAAGGCCACGCCCGCGCTGGCGCTGTTGACCCCCGAGGCGACCGTCTGGTTGATGTTGTTCTCGACGATGCTGCCCTTGCGCAGCGCGCCGCGGAGCACCGCGAAGCCGAGGATCGCCGCGACGGTCGAGCCAGGCAGCGTGAAGCCGAGCTTCAGCGCCACGAAGACGAACGCCGCGGTCATCACGATGCCGATGAGGACGCCGGTGATCAGCGCCGCTGGCGTCAGCTCGCGGTAGGGGGCGGGGGGCGATGCCATGGGCGGCAGCGGTACTTTCTTTTCAGGGGATCTTCAAGCTGGCGTCGCAAAACTTGACCGCTGCGCATCCGTCGAGTAACCCTTTGTCACACCAGAGCAAGTGTTCAGCGGGTCGGGTCTTCAGTACGCAGACTCGATACCCCATCCGGACGGCGCCGCGGACTCGTGCAAGTTCGGGCGTGCGGTCGGGCGTGCGAGCTCGGGCGTGACCCATTCAGATCCTTAGTGATTGCGTTCCCAGCGGGAGGGGCGATGCAGAAGCTGACCCAGAGGCAGAAGGCCGTTCTCGAGTACATCTGCGAGTCGATCCAGGACCGGGGCTATCCGCCCACCCTACGAGAGATCGGCAACCACCTCGGCATCAAGAGCACCAACGGGGTCAACGACCACCTGCGCGCGCTCGAGCGCAAGGGCTACCTGACGCGCGAGGACATGAAGTCCCGGACCCTCCGCCCCACCGCGGCGGTCAGCGACGAGCTGCAGATGGATCCCTTCGGCTCCAGCCCCGCCAACGACTCCGAGATGATCGAGATCCCGATCCTCGGTCGGGTCGCGGCCGGTCTGCCCATCGAGGCCATCGAGCAGCCGGAGGACACCGTCCGCATCGACAAGATGCTCGTGGGCGGCAAGGGCACCATCTTAGGGCTCCGCGTCGCGGGCGACTCGATGATCGAGGCCGGCATCCACGACGGCGACTACGTCTTCGTGCGCAAGCAGGTCGAGGCGCCGCGGGGCGCGATCGTGGTCTGCATGGTCGGAGACGAGGCGACCTGTAAGTACTTCTACCCCGAGAAGCAGCACATCCGCCTCGAGCCGGCGAACAGCGAGATGGCCCCCATCCTCATCCCGCGCACCGACTGGCGCGAGACGAGCATCCTGGGCATCGTCGTCGGCGTCTACCGCAAGATCTGACGCCTCCTTCGACGAGCCCTCTTCCCGTGGGGCAGCTCGTCCCGATGGAGCGCTCGGGCGGTCGCTTCGGCGGCCGCCCTTCTTTTTTTGGTCGGATCTTCGGAGTCCCGGAGAAAAGCGCGCCTCGACAGATCCTTCGCTCGCCTCGCCCGTCGGAGCCTCCCCACCACCCCGGGGAGGAGACCATGCGGAACACGGCGCGGCTCGCGCTCGCTCTCGGAACCATCGTCGTCGCGCTCGGCAGCGCCGGCCGCGCGCACGCGGTGGGCTACCTCGTCCCGACCGACCGCGCCGTGGAGCCGCTCGCGATCCGCTACCACCGGGTCTCGGCGTCGATCCGCGAGCGCGTGGCGGAGACGCGGGTCGAGCAGACCTTCCGCAACCACACGAGCCAGGTGCTCGAGGCGACCTACCTGTTCCCGGTCCCACAGGGCGCGACCGTCAGCGGGTACGCCATGTGGGTCAACGGCGAGCGCCAGGAGGGCGAGCTGCTCGACGCGGGCCAGGCCCGCCAGGTCTACGAGCAGATCGTGGCGCGCATGCAGGACCCGGGGCTGGTGGAGCACATCGGCGGCCGGCTCTTCCGGGCGCGCGTCTACCCCATCCCGGCCGGCGGTGAGCAACGGGTCGAGCTGCGCTTCACCCAGACCCTCGACTACCAGGGCAGCGTCGTGCACTACCGCTACCCGCTGCGGACGAGCGGACAGGCCGCGCGGACGCTCGAGGACTTCACCTTCAGCGCCGACGTCGTCTCGCGCACGCCCATCCGCGCCGTGTACTCGCCGACCCACCCCGTCGCGGTGGCGCGCCCGAGCGAGCACCACGCCACCGTGGGCTTCGAGGCGCACCAGGCGGTGCTGGAGGAGGATCTCGACCTCTACTACGCGGTGCAGGACCGCGACGTCGGCCTGAGCCTCCTGACGCATCGGCCGCCCGGCGACGACGGCTACTTCCTCGCGCTGATCGCGCCGCGCGCGGAGGTGACGGAACGGGAGATCGCGGCCAAGGAGGTGATCTTCGTCTTCGACACGTCGGGCTCGATGGCGGGCGAGAAGATCCAGCGCGCGCAGGCCGCGCTCGACTACATGCTGCGGCGGCTCAACCCGAGCGATCGTTTCCAGGTGATCCAGTTCAACACCGCGGTGGAGACGCTCTTCGATGGCGGCAGCCTGCCCGCCAGCCCCGCGAACGTCGGCCGCGCCCGCCAGTTCGGGCGGCGCTTCGTGGCCGCGGGCGGGACCGCGATCCACGGAGCGCTCGAGGAGGCGCTGCGCCACCCCGCGCGGCGCGACATGCCGCGCCTCGTCGTCTTCCTCACCGACGGGATGCCGACCGTCGGGCACACCGAGCCGGCGCGCATCCTCGGCGACGTGACGACCTGGTCGCGCGCGTCCCGCGTGTACGTCTTCGGGGTCGGCGACGACGTCAACACGACCTTCCTCGACGCGATCGCGGAGCGGACCGGCGGCGTGGGCGACTACTTCCGCGACGGGGCCGAGATGGAGCGGCGCCTGAGCGCGTTCTACGACCGCGTCGCCTATCCGCTCTTCACCGATCTCCGGCTCGCGTTCCCGGGCGCCGAGGTGCACGACGTCTATCCGCGCGACCTCGGGCATCTCTATCGAGGCGGGCAGCTCATGGTGGTCGGTCGCTACCGCGGCGCCGGGCCGACGCAGGTCACGCTGACCGGGCGCCTCGCCGGCGCAGCCGAGACCCACCGCTTCAGCTACCCCGTGAGCCTCCCCGAGCAGGAGGCGCGCAACGACTTCCTCCCGCGGATCTGGGGCACGCGCAAGATCGGCTTCCTGCTCGACGCCATCCGTCTCAACGGGGAGCAGCCGGAGCTGCGCGAGGAGGTGGTCCGCCTCGCGACGCGCTTCGGCATCGTCACGCCCTACACGAGCTACCTGGTGGTCGAGGACGAGGCCCTGCCGCCGGGGCTTCGGCCCCCACCTCCGATCGCGCGCGGCGGTGGGGACGGCGAGACGACCTACGACTTCGAGGACGACCTCGTCACGGGCGACATGGTGCGGCCCGATGGACAGCTGCTCCAGATCCGGCCGCGTCGAGGTGCCGGGCGGGCGCGACGCGCGCAGCACGATTTCCGCGGGTTCCAGGGCGCCACGGCGCCCTCCGCGGAGCCTGGCGGCGGGGGCACCTCCGCGGTGGCGCCCTCCCCGGCGCCCTCGGCCACGGGCGAGTCGGGGCGTCGGCTCGCGAGACGCCTGCGGGAGATGCGGGAGGCGGAGCGCACCGAGTCGGTGCCGAGCGCGAGCCGCTTCGTGCTCGGTCGCCCGTTCAGCCTGGTGGCCGGCATGTGGGTGGACAGCCACTACCGCCGCGCCATGCGCTCGCTGAGCCTGCGCGCGGGCAGCGAGGCGTGGATCGCGCTGCTGCGCTCGCGGCCCGATCTGCGGCCCGCGCTCGCGCTCGGCGCGCGCGTCGCGGTGGCCATCGGCGACGGCCGCGCGGTGCTCGTGGACCCCGGCGCGCCCGAGGGCGTGTCCACCGCTCAGGTGGAGAGCTTCCTCTCCCTCTGAGCGAACGGGAAGTGACGTCGACCTCGGGACGCGCACGCCGCGCGAAGGGAGAGGTGCATGAAGAACGTGATGATGACGATCGGAGGAGGCCTGGCGGGGGCGATGATGCTCGCCACTGCCTGGGTCGGCCGCGCTCACGCGGTCGAGATCTACCCGGAGACGATCCCGCCACCGCGCGTGATCGTCGTGACCCAGCCGAGCGACCCGCCGCCCGTACGGATCGTCGTGCGTCGCCCTCCCCCGCCCGACCGCGTCCTGATCCGCGTCCGCGCGCCCGAGCCGCGGGCGGCGACCCGCGACGAAGACGCCCCGCGCCTGGTGTTGGGGGCGGGGATCGGTCCGATGTTCGTGCTCGGCGCCGACTCCGTCGTCCCGGTCGGGCACGCGCACGTGGGGCTCGCGCTCGGTCAGGTCGAGTTCGGGCTGCGACTCGGGCTCGCGCCCTACGCCGCGTCGCTCTCGAACGTCGACGGCGAGCCGACCGACACCGGCCTCTACACCACCGACGCGACCTTCACCTACCGCTTCCTGCCCGACGCGGACCTGCACCCCATCCTGGGCGCGGGCCTCGGGGCGGTGATCGCGGCCCCGAGCGGCGCGCCTCCCTCGGCGGGCTTCGGGGTGAGTCTGCGCGCCGGCCTCGAGCTCGGCGTGGATCTGCCGGACGCGGGCGAGCTCGGCGTGGGGCTCGACGCGATCGGCACCCAGGTGGTCGGCGCAGAGGCCGGCTTCCCCTGGGCGCTCGCCACCTCGCTCACCGTGGGCGCCCACCTCGACTGGCGATTCTGAGCGCGCTCGGAGCCGCGACTACTTGTCTTTCACCTTGAGCAGCACGGAGGTGAGGATGAAGGCGACGAAGGTCAAGAAGCCCATGCCCACGGCGGCGAAGATCAGCGGGAACTCCGTCACGAACCCGCCCAGCAAGCTGTCGGGGTCGTTGAAGAAGTTGGGCATGTTCTCGAGGTACCGCTCGACCTGGCAGTCGGCGAGGTTGTCGCGGGAGCGGAGGTCGACCGCGGTCAGGGCCTCGAGGCCGTAACGGGTCGCGGTGAACCAGCTCAGGATGCCGGTCAGGTCCTGGAGCCGGCTGATCGAGCCGGCGAACAGCAGCTGGGGGATCACGAGGAAGTTGATGCCCCAGAGCGCGCTCACCGGGTTCGAGACCGCGGCGCTGAGCGCCATGCCCATCGCGGCCGCGGTGCTCGTGACCAGGAAGCCGACGAACATGTACTTGCCGAGGTTGATGAACTTGTCGACGAAGCCGTCCGCGCCATCGAGGTCGCACATGAAGTAGGCGATGGGGACGTGCAGGATCACGACGATCGCGCCCAGCAAGAAGAGCACCCAGAGCCGCGCCGTCACGTACGGCAGGATGTTCAGCCCGGCCAGGCGTTCTCGCTCGTAGACCGTGCGCTCGCTGACGAGCACGTTCGAGCTCGCGATGATCATCGGGAGGAAGAGCGCCATCAGCATCGCGAGGAGCGCGGTGCGTGGGTCCTTCACCCGGTCGTCGGCGTGGGGCGTCGTCAGGTCGGGCAGGCGCGCCGCGACGCCCATGCGCCGCTGCGGATCACAGGCGATGCGGTCGTCGACGCCCGCGCATTGATCGGTGGCCTCCTCCCGCGTGCTGCAGCCGAACATCGGCACCTGGAAGCTCGTGGCGCCGCCCGTCGTCATCCCGATGAGGACCGCCAGCAGCGGCGCCTGGATCACGAGCAGGAAGAGCGCGACCTTGTTGCGCAGCGTGAGCTTGAGCGAGCGCCCGAGCAGCACGGGGAACTGCCTGAGAGAGCTGCGTGGCCTCGGCTTGGGCGGCGCGCCCCCGCTCTGGGCCTGCGCGTTGCCGGCCCGCTCCACCACGAACCGGCGATAGGTCTCGGTCTGGTGGTACTTCTCGCGCCACTGGTCGGCGGGGAGCTGTTCGAGGTGGTCGAACATCTCGCGCGGCTTGCCGGGCGCGGCGCCGAAGAAGTCGTAGCTGTCGGGCGAGGGCGGGCCGAAGAAGAGCAGCTTGCCGCCGCGTCCCAGGATGCACACCGAGTCGAACTTCTCGTACTCCTGGTAGTCCGGCTGGTGGATGGTGACGACGATGGTGCGGCCGTTGTCGGCCAGGCGGCGCAGGGTGCTGATGACGTCCGCGGCGTCCGTCCAGCTCAGGCCCGAGGTCGGCTCGTCGAGGATGAGGAGCGACGGGTCCGTGACGAGCTCGACGGCGAGGTTCACGCGGCGACGCTGACCGCCGGAGAGCACCTTCTGCTCGGCGCTGCCGATGCGGAGATCGCGCTGCTCCCAGAGACCGACCTCTTTCAGGGTCGCGTCGATGGACTCCTCGATGTGCTTCTTCGAGGTGCCCGACGGGAGCCGCAGCTTGCACGCGTAGCGGAGCGCCTCGCGCACCGTCAGCTCGGGGTGCACGATGTCGTCCTGCGGGACGTAGCCGACGTTGGTCCGGAACGACTCGTACTGGCTGAAGAGCGGCTTGCCGTTCAGCAGGACGCCGCCGCCGGTCGGGCGGATGATCCCGAGCACCGTCATCAGCAGCGTGCTCTTGCCCGCGCCGGACGGCCCGAGCATGCCGATCAGCTCGCCCGGGAAGATCGACATGTTGATGTTCTCGAGGAGCGGACGCGGCTTGCCCGTGCTGCGGTCCTTCACCGTCAGGCCGACCTGGATCAGATCCAGCCGGACCTTGGCGCGCTGCGCGCCTTCGATGCCGCGGGCGCCGAGGAGGAGCGTGACCGCGCCGACGGTGACGCGGTCGCCCGGGCCCGCCACGACCGGCTGCGCCACGCGCTGCCCGTTGACGTAGGTGCCGTTGGTGGAGCCGAGGTCGCGGATCTGGAAGCGGCCGTCCTGCTGCTTGCTGATCTGCGCGTGGCGGCTGGAGACCGACGGGTGCGGCAGGATCAGGTCGTTGCCGGGCGCGCGGCCGACCGTGATCACGGGCTTGTCGAGGTTCAGGCCCTGCACGGCCGCCTCGGCCATCTGCATCACGCTGCCCTCGCCCTTGGCGTTCTCCACCATGCGCTGGAGGAGCTGGAGCGGGAGCGAGAAGCCGCCGAGCAGCACGACGCTCGAGGGCTTGGCCATCGCGGTCTGGATACGGAAGCTCGCGTTGTCGATCGCGGTCCCGTTCGGGCTGCCCATGTCCTGGACCTGGTAGCTGCCGTCGGGCAGCTCGGTCAGCTGCGCGTGCCGCGCCGCGACCTGCGGGTCCATGATGACGATGTCGCAGCTCCCGTCGCTGCCGACGGTGAACGGCTGGCCCTTCGTGGGCGGGCGGTTGATCCGCAGGATCAGCGCCGAGACCCGCGGATCGCTCATCCGGAGCGGCGCGGAGCCGAGGTAGATGTCGTCCTGGAGGGTGACGACCCGCTGCTGGATGCGCTCGCCGCGCAGGTACGTGCCGTTGGTGGAGCCGAGGTCCTCGACGAGCAGGCCGCCCTGCGGGTTGCGGGTGACGCGCGCGTGCCGCGCCGACACGACCGGGTTCTCGAGCACGATCGTGTTCGAGGGATCGCGGCCGATCGTGATCTCCCCCGCCTGCGCCGCGGCCGGCATGCTCGGCGACGACTGCTGACCCGGGACGGACAGCCCCGCCGCGCTGAGCGCCTTCATGGCGTCCTGCGAGCTCATCGCCATGGTCGACTTGGGCACGCCGCCCCCCGACGGCTGCTGCGGAGGGCCCTGCTGCGGAGGACGCTGCTGGGGCGGGGCCTGCTGTGGCGGGGGCTGCTGCCCGTACCCAGGGTGGCTGCCCTGTTGTGGGGGCTGCTGCCCGTACCCGGGCTGGCTCCCTTGCGGCGGGGCGTACCCCTGCTGGGGGAACGGTTGGCCGCAGTTGTAGCAGGCGCCGGCGTTGGCCGGGTTCTGCGTCTGGCAGCGAGGGCAAGGTTTGGCGTTCACGGCAGCGGGAGAATACCGAAATGCAGCGCCGCGAAGGAAGACGTTTGGAGCGTCACCATTCGGTCGCGCGTGCCCGCCGGGTCGTGTAGCCTTCGTCGCCATGGGTGACGACGGCGGCAAGGGCAAGGACCGCGAGAAGCGGAACACCTTCCGCGGCTACGGGCCGCCCAAGCCGCAGCCGCCCGAGGAGCTCGAGCCGGAGCAGGCTCGGTTCGAAGAGGAGAAAGGCGCGCCGGTGGTGTCGACCCCCAAGCCCGAGCGGCAGATCGGTCGGCGCGGCCAGCCGGCCGTGGACATCGATCTGATCCACGAGCGCCGCACCGCGCCGCTGCCCGACCACGAGTGGACCTTCGTCGAGATCTGGACGCGCAACACGATCTACGCGCTCGACTCGCGCCTCGTCTGCATCGCGGTGGTCGACCAGGCCACGCGGCGCACCCACTCCGATCACGCCCTGGTCGGCGCGCGCCTGGTGGGCGGACAGCGACGGGACGGCGAGGCGATGGAGCTGAGCCACCCCTTCCCGCGCCCCGGCTCGGAGGCGGTCTTCGAGCAGAGCAAGGGCCGCCAGGTCCGCTTCAGCCAGACCTCCACCGTGACCCGCGTCGTGCTGCGGCTGCGCGTCTTGACGGTCGCGAGCGACAACATCCTCCCGACGTGGGAGGAGATCACGGGCCGCCACGAGGTGGCGAAGCTCATCTCGCCGACCGACGACTGACACCCGTCTGACATCACCGCCGGGCGCGGTAGGCTGCGCGCGTGCCGTGGCTGCTGATGACCGCGCTCGTCTGCGGGCTCCTCTACGCTCACCACCGCGAGCGCCGCGCGTGGGTGTGGGTGCTCAAGCCCGCGGCCGCCCTCACCTTCCTCGGCGCCGCGCTCTTCTGGGGCGCCCTCTCGAGCGACTACGGGCGGGTGATCTTCGCGGGGCTCGTGCTCGCGGCCGGCGGCGACGTCCTGCTCATCCCGCGCGAGCGGCGGCTCGTCTTCCTCGCCGGGATCTTCTCGTTCCTGCTCGGGCACGTCGGCTACGCCATCGCGTTCGGGGTGCGCGGCGTCGACGCGCTCTGGGCTGGCGCCGCCTTCGCGGGGCTCGCGCTCCCGGCCGCGGCCGCCCTGCACTGGCTCTGGCCTCACGTGTCCCCGAAGATGAAGGGCCCCGTGGTGCTCTACGTGCTCGTGATCACGGTGATGGTCGCGCTCGCCGTGGGGGCGGTGCGAGAGGCCTTCGACTGGCGCATCCTCGCGGGCGCCGTCGGCTTCTACCTCTCGGACCTCGCGGTGGCGCGCGACCGTTTCGTGAAGCGCGCGATGCTCAACCGACTCTGGGGCACGCCCCTCTACTTCTTCTCGCAGCTCCTCCTCGCATGGTCTGCGACATGAGGTCTGTGACATGAGGTCCGTCGCATGACTGACGACGCCCGCGCTCGCGCCCTCGAGGCCATCGACCAGGACCCCGTGCTCCGCGCGCTGCTCGAGCGCGTGCGCCCACTGCTCGCGGACGACGACCCGGGGCACGACCTCGAGCACTGCCTGCGGGTGGCGGGCTGGACGCTCCGCTGCGGCGCCGACCCGCGGGAGGGCGTCGCCGCCGCGCTCCTGCACGACGTGGTCAACCTCCCGAAGAACGATCCGCGCCGCAAGGAGGCCTCCGCGCTCAGCGCGACCAAGGCCCGCGAGCTCCTCGGGGCCCTCGATCTCGCGGCCGACGCCATCGAGCGCATCGCCGACGCGGTGGAGGACCACTCCTACAGCCGCGGCGCGACCCCACGCAGCCCCCTCGGCGAGGCGCTCCAGGACGCCGACCGGCTCGAGGCGGTGGGCGCGCTCGGGCTCTTCCGCACCGTCTCGACCGGCACCCGCATGGGCGCGCGCTACTTCGACTCGAGCGATCCCTGGGCGACGCACAGGCCGTACGACGACTTGCGGTTCACGGTGGACCACTTCTTCACCAAGCTGCTGCGCTTGCCCGCCACCTTCCACACCGACGTCGGCCGCCGCGAGGCCGAGCGGCGCGTCGCCTTCATGCGCGTCTTCCTGGAGCAGCTCGGCGCGGAGCTCGGCCGCCCCTCGCCCGACGGCGCGCCGTCCGAGACGTGAGCCTCACACGCGGATCGCGTCGCGGAAGGCGGGGATGCGCACGTCGGGGAAGCCGCGCTCCTCGAGCGCCTCTTTGAGCGCCTTCTGCGGCTCGGGGTCGCCGTGCACGAGCGCCACGCGGCGGAGCGGGCCCGCGTCGCGCACGGCCTCGGCGAAGGCCACCAGCCCGTCCCGGTCGGCGTGGGCAGAGAAGCCGTTGAGGACCTTCACATCGCACCGCCGCTCTCGCTCCACGCCGAAGATGCGCACCCGCATCCGGCCCTCGACGAGACGCCGCCCGAGCGTGTGCTGCGCCTGCCAGCCGACGATCATCACGGTGTTGTCGGGCGAGCCGATGCCCGCCTTGAGGTGGTGCAGGATCCGGCCGCTCTCGCACATGCCGCTCGCGCTGATCACCACACACGGATCGCTCGAGGACGTGATGCGCTTGGACTCCTCGACCGACTGCACGTACGTCAGCCCCTCGAACTCGAACGGCGACTCGGCGCCGGCCAGCTCACGCCGCGCCTCGGCGTCGTAGCAGTCGGGGTGCGCCTTGAAGATGTCGGTCACCTTCACGGTCAGCGGTGAGTCGACGTAGACCGGCACCTCCGGCATGCGCCCTTCCCGCTTCAGGCGCTTGAGCGCGTAGATCACCTCCTGCGCGCGCTCGAGGGCGAAGGACGGAATGATCACCTTGCCCCCGCGGTCGAGCGTCTTGTTCAGCGTCTCGGCCAGCTCGTCGTCCATGCGCTCGATCGGGTCGTGCAGCCGATTGCCGTAGGTGCTCTCCGTGATGAGGAAGCTCGCGCCGCTCGGCACCTCGGGGTCACGCAGGATGGGCATGTGCGAGCGCCCCAGGTCGCCGGTGAAGACCACCCGTCGCTGCTCGCCCACGTCGTCGACGTCGAGCGCCACCACTGCGCTCCCGAGCACGTGCCCCGCGTCGAAGAAGGTCAGCTCCACGCCGGGCGCGATCTCGGTGCGCTGGTGATACGGCACGCCGACCATCTGTCCGAGCGTGCCGACGACGTCGTCGAGGTCGTACAGAGGCTCGATGGGATCGCTGTCGAGCTGCTGCCGCTCGATCTTGCGGTTCAGGTAGGCGGCGTCGTGCGCCTGGATCATCGCCGAGTCCTCGAGCATCGCGGCGCAGAGGTCCCGGGTGGCGGGCGTGCAGTAGATCCGCCCGCGGAACCCGCTCTTGCGCAGCATCGGGAGCAGCCCGCAGTGGTCGATGTGCGCGTGGCTCAGGACGCACACGTCGACCTCGCGGGCGCGGAACGGCAGGCGCTCGTTCTTCTCGCGCGACTCGCCGCGGCGCCCCTGGAAGAGCCCGCACTCGAGCAGCACGTTCGCCTTCGGCGTCTTCACGAGGTGCATCGACCCCGTGACCGTCTCCGCCGCGCCCAGGAAGTGAATCTCCATGGCCCTCAGCTACGCCCCCATTCGAGGAGATCACCTCCGCGGTGTCAGGGGCAGCTGGGACAGAACTCCTCGATGTAGCCCGGAGTGCCGAAGGCCAGGCTCATGGCCCCCGTCAGCCCGGGCGCGGTGATGCTCGTGGTGCCGGTCAGCGTCTCATCGTAGGTGCCGTCCCGGTCCACATCGACCTCGAGCAGCACGGTCGTGCCCGTGACGCTCGCCCGGATGATCGGGTTCGTCCCGAGGGAGACCCCGGTGCCGGGGCCCGCCAGGTGCGTCAGTCCGGGGCGGTACTCGTAGATCCACATCGAGTTGAACGTGCCGGAGCTCGAGTTGTCCTGGATCAACGCGACCACGTAGCGGTCGGCCGCCGCCCAGCGGAGCACGATGCCGAGCGAGCGAAGCGAGGTCCCGCTCCCGTAGCTCGTGTCCATCGTCGCGCAGCCGTCCGCCTGCACGGTGCCGTCCATCGTGACGTGGTTCGCGTACGCCGGGCCGGACGCATTGCTGTAGAGGCGCTCGGTGTCGATGAGGAAGTCGCCGGTGCGCTCGGTCCATCCAGGCACGGTCGTGCCGTCCGGCGCCACGAACCCGTCGCAGGTCGAGGCGAGCGGCGTACAGGTCGCCGCGACGCACGCCTCGCGCGGCCCGCACGCGGCGCCACACGCGCCGCAGTGAGACGGGTCGTGGTCGACGTCGACACACTCGGCGCCGCACATCGTCGTGCCTCCCAGGCACGTCAGGCCGCACGTGCCCATCGAGCAGACCTCACCCGAAGCGCACGCCACCCCGCACCCGCCGCAGTTCGCAGCGTCGTTCGCCGTGTCCACGCAGCTCGACCCACAGAGCATCGAGCCTCCGGCGCAGCGCACTCCGCAGCTGCCCGACACGCACGACTCTCCGGCCGCGCACGTCACGCCGCACCCGCCGCAGTTCGTGGCGTCGTTCACGGTGTCCACGCAGCTCGATCCGCAGAGCGTGGCGCCGCCCAGGCACGTCACCCCGCACGTCCCCATCGAGCACACCTCGCCCGACGCGCACGCCGTCCCGCACCCGCCGCAGTTCGCCGGATCGTTCGCCGTGTCCACGCAGCTCGATCCGCAGAGCGTCGCGCCTCCCAGGCACGTCACCCCGCACATCCCGAGCGAGCACACCTCGCCCGACGCGCACGTCGTCCCGCAACCGCCGCAGTTCGCCGGGTCGTTCGCCGTGTCCACGCAGCTCGCGTCGCACAGCGTGGCGCCGCCGAGGCACGTCACTCCGCACGTGCCCATCGAGCAGACCTCGCCCGACGCGCACGCCACCCCGCACCCGCCGCAGTTCGCCGGGTCGTTCGCCGTGTCCACGCAGCTCGCGTCGCACAGCGTCGCGCCCCCGAGGCACGTCACCCCGCACGTGCCCATCGAGCAGACCTCGCCCGACGCGCACGTCGTCCCACAGCCGCCGCAGTTCGCAGGGTCGTTCGCCGTGTCCACGCAGGCGCCCTCACAGTCCGTCGTGCCGGGCCCACAGCTGACCTCGCAGCTCCCCCCCGCGCACACCTCTCCGGCGCCGCAAGCCGTCGCGCAGCTCCCGCAGTTCGCCGGGTCACTCTGCAGGTCGACGCAGTCCGCGCCGCAGACGGCTTCGGATGGCGCGCAGCCGGGGCCCCCATCGAGAACCCCCGCGTCGGCCTCGGGCGATTCGCCACCGCAACCTACGCAGAGGGCGCCGCCGAGGGCCAGAGATACGAGAGTTTTCCAGGGATAGCGCATCCAGCGTGACTATCAGCTGGGTGCTCGGTGCCGCAACGTCCACAGTCGAGGAGTCCCCGTCAGTCCAGACCCACGCGCGCGGTGAACGGGCCCTGGAAGTGGCCGCCCACGTCGATCGCCGCGACGACCGACCTCCACGCGGTGAGCTCGGGGTACATCGAGGTGACGTCCGCGGGCGTCAATACATCGTTCTCGAGCCCCCAGTGGACCCGCGCCGAGGTGGCGTCGATGACCGCGCGCTCGTACTGCCCGAGGAGGGTCCAGCCGTCGGTGGTGCCGTTGAGCGTGTCGCACTCGATCATGCACGTCGGGCGACCGACCTGGGGTGAGAGGTAGGCCTCGGCGGGAGCGACGAAGCGGAGCGCGATGGGCGCGGTCTGCCAGAGCCCCTTCTCGCGGCCCGCCGCCGCCTGCGCGAAGATCGTCTCCACCGCGGTGACGATCTCGTCCATCGGCAACGCCACCTCGAGACCGTACGCGCTCAGGTCGTTGGGCGCGCCGAGGTTCAGCACCTCGTAGCTGACGTCGACGTAGTCCGAGTCCTCGAGCGACTTCATCGCGTTCGTCGTGAGGGCCGGGATCAGGCACGAGAACAGGTTCAAGAAGTCCACGAGCACCGTCTCGATGCCGGGGATGGCCGAGAGGATCGCGGTCAGGTAGTTGCGGTGGCCCGTGCCGCCGCCGGGCGGCAGCTCGGTGATGTCCCGCGTCACGAGGATCGCGAAGTGGTCGCCGCCCGACTCGGGGTACGGGTTGAGGTCGATCTCCACGTGGCGGTGCTGGGTGAGGAGCTTCGGGATGCCCTGCGCGTCGACGTCCTGGAGCTTCGCCTTCATCTCGCTCCAGGTGGTCGCGACCCGCGTCTCCACGAGATCGTACGCCGGCATGACCTCGAGGTAGACGCTGTGCACCAGCCCCGCGCAGCCCATCGCGCAGGTGACGGTGCGGAACCAGGCGTCGTCCTGGTGCAGGGCCACCGTGGGGTGCGCGGCCGCGAACTTCGCCGGATCGGTGATGCCGTCCGCGGGCTCGACCCGGTGCACGGAGCCGTCGCCCGCCACGAGGTCCAGCGAGCGGACCATGCTGGGGAACGCGCCGAGCGTGACGCCGGAGCCGTGGGTGCTGGTGGACATCGCGCCCGCGAAGCTCTGCCCGTCGTCGCCGCCCATGTTGATGAGCGCGAGCCCCGCGTCGGCGAGCGCCTGGTTGAGCGCCTCGATCGTGATGCCGCCCTCGAACCGGAAGAGGTCCGTCGGCGGGCTCTTCAGCACGGACGGCTCCAGGTCGAGCACCCGGTTCATGCCCGCCGTGGTGATCATGTGACCGGGCGCGAGCGTGATGTCGGAGAAGCTGTAGCCCGAGCCGACCGCGCGGACCTGCTCGCCGTCTGCGGCCTGGGTCACGGCGTCGACGAGATCCTGGAGCGAGGTGGCCGCGGTGAGCGACGACGGGCTCTCCGCCTGGTTGCCCGTGATGTTGCGCCACGTCGGTGGGATCACGATGTCGGGCGCGGCGGCCGCCCGCTCCCGCGCGACGTGCTCGCGCACCGCGCGCCCGAACCCCTCCGGGTCGTCCTCGAGCCACTGCATCGCGCGCCCCACCAGCGCGTCGGTCGCGTCACGCCGGAGCGCGTCCAAGAGTCCTTCCATCCCTCACCTCCCGCGGCGAGGATGCCGGATCGACGAGCGGGGTGAAAGCGATCAAAGGGTCCAGTCGGGCCCGAGATCAGACGCTCGCGCGCAGGCCGTCGGCGAGGGCCACCGTGGGGCGCCAGTCGAGCTGCTCGCGCGCCCGCGCGTTGGAGTAGACCCCCGGGCGGAGCAGGTAGCGGAGCGCGTCCACGCGCGCGGGGGGCTCCCGGCCCAGCGCGTCCGCGGCCGCCTCGAGGGTCGCGAAGAGCGGGCGCAGCGCGGCGAGCGGCGCGGTGCGAGGGCGCGGCAGCCCGGCCGCCTCCGCGAGCGCGCCGAAGTACGCGGCGCACGTCGTCCGGACCCCGTCGCAGACGTTGATCGGCCCCCCGACCACGTCGCGCGCCACCGCGTCGAGGATGGCCCGCGCCAGGTCGTCCACGTGCACGTGGTTGAGGACGCCGCGCCCCCCGTCGGGGAGGATCATCAGGCCCCGCCGCATCAAGCCGAGCGGCCGGTCGACCCAGGGCACGGAGCCTCTCCCGTACACGTCGCCGGGGCGGATGATCGTCACGCCCATCGCGCCGTGCGAGGCCATCGCGGCGCCCTCGCTCCGGAGCTTGGTCACGACGTAGGGGTTGGTCTCCCGGGTCGGGAAAGGGCCGTCCTCGGTCACCCCGTCGGGGAAGTCGAAGCCGTAGACCATCACGGACGAGAGGTGCACGAGGCGCTCGACGCCCGCAGCCTGCGCCGCCTCCGCGATCGCGCGCGTCCCGCCGACGTTCACCCGCTCGAAGAGCGCCATCGGGCCGGCCTCTTTGACCACGGCGGCGGTGTGCACCACGACGTCCGCCCCCTGCGCCAGCCAGGCCGCCGCGGCCGGATCGGTCACGTCCCCGCCCCGCGCCTCCACGCCGTCCGCCTCCGCGCGCCGGAGGGCCGCTTCGTCGAGGTCGATCCCCTTGACCCGGGCCCCGCGTCGCCGCGCGAGAGCGCTGACCCGCCGGCCGATGAACCCTCCGGCGCCGCTGATCGCCACGACCCGGTCCGCGATCTCCACCCACCGAGGCTAGCAGCCCTGCGTTGGCCCCGGCGGAGCGCGACGCGGTTCGTTCGAGCGCGCGGGGAGACGGCGCGAGGGGTATGTTGCCTCCGTGACCGCTCTCCGCATCGCCACCCTGGTGCCGTCCGCCACCGATCTCGTCGCGGCGCTCGGTCTCGCCGACGCCCTGGTCGGCGTCTCGCACGAGTGCGATCACCCGGCCGCGGAGGGGCTCCCGGTGCTCACCGCCAGCCACCTCGGCACGGCGCCGTCGCGCGATCCAGCCGAGATCGACCGCGCGGTCTCGGCCGCAGTGGCGGAGGGCACGCCGCTCTACGCGACGGACCTCGAGGCGCTGACCGCGCTGGCCCCCGACCTCGTGCTCGCGCAGGACGTGTGTGACGTGTGCGCGGTGAACGGGGCGTCGCTCCGGGGGCGGCTGCCGGACGGCGCGCACCTGCTGCGGCTGGGCGCCACCAGCCTGGCCGGGCTCGAGCGCGACCTCTCCGCCATCGGCCGGGCGACCGACCGCGCCGCGCACGCGGAGCGCGTGATCTCGGAGCTGCGCGAGGCGCTCGAGGGGGTGAAGGAGGCGGTGGCGAACGCCCCGCTGCGGCGCGTGCTGGGGCTCGAGTGGGGCGACCCGCCGTTCTCGGCCGGGCACTGGGTGCCCGAGCTGATCACCATCGCGGGTGGGCGCGACGTGCTCGCAGCCCCTGGAGGAGCATCTCGACGCGTGACCGGCGCGCTCCCGGAGGCCGAGCTGATGGTCTTCACGCCCTGCGGCTACACGACCGATGAGGCGGCGGCCGAGCTCCGGCGCCTCCACGCGGAGGGCAAGCCGGTGGGGCGCGCGGCCGCGCGGCAGCCCTCGTGGGCGCTCGACGCGGTGCGGCTGCTGTCGCGGTTGACGCCGGCGTCGGCGACCGGGGCGGCGCGCGCGCTGGCCGGGGTCCTGCACCCCGAGCGGGTGGGGCCGCCCTCCCCCGCGGACGCGGTGCTGGTGGAGCTGGCGTGACCGGGCCCCTCTTCTTCGAGACGCGCGCGCACCTGATGGTCTGCACCGGGAAGCGCTGCCGGGAGCGCGGGAGCGCGGCCCTCTTCGAGCGGCTCTGGTCGGCGATGGAGCGCGAGGGGCTCGCGTACTACGCGCGCGGCGGCGCGGTCCGCCTGACCGAGTCGGGCTGCCTGGGCGCGTGCAGTCATGGCCCGAACGCGACCTGCTACTTCGCAGCCAGCGACTTCGCGGCGAGCGACGACGCGGGCCGCCCGAAGCTGGGTCAAGCCTGGTACGCGGGCATGGACGGGCCGCGCCTGCTCGAGCTCGCGCGCGCGCTGAACGAGGGCGCGGAGCTGCCCGCGCGAGGGCGCTACGACCGATGAAGGTCGCGATCGTCGGCGGGGGCGTCTTCGGCGCGGCGGCCGCGCTCACGCTCCGCGAGCGCGGCGTCGAGGTCACCCTGCACGAGCCGGGGCCCATCCCGCATCCGCACGCGTCGTCGACGGATCTCAGCAAGGTGATCCGCGCGGACTACGGCGCCGACGTCTTCCACACCGCGCTCATGGAGCAGGCGTTGCCGCGCTGGCGGCGGTGGAACGAGGCGCTGTTCGCGCGGCCGCTGTTTCACGAGACGGGCTTCGCGATCTTGCGGCGCGGGCCGCTCGAGGCGGGCACGTTCGAAGGAGACAGTCACGCCGTCCTGACCGCGCGCGGGCACGCGCTCGAGCGGCTCGACGCCGAGGCGGTCGCCCGCCGGCTGCCGCTCTGGGCCGGCGCCGGCTTCGAGGACGGCTACTTCAACCCCTCGGGCGGCTGGGCCGAGAGCGGCGCGGTGGTCGCGGCGCTGCTCGGAGCGGCCGAGGCGCGGGGGGCGCGGCTCTCGCTCGGACGCGCCGTCGACGACCTCGACGCGCTCGACGCCGATCGCGTGGTGGTGGCGGCCGGCGCGTGGACGCCGACGCTCGTGCCGGAGCTCGCCGGGCTTCTGCGGCCGGTCGCTCAGCCCGTGCTCGCGTTCGCGCCGCGCGATCCTTCGCCCTTCCGCGCGCCCGGGTTCGTCCCCTGGGCCGCCGACATCTCGCGGACCGGCTGGTACGGCTTTCCCGCGAACGCCGACGGCCTCGTGAAGGTGGCGCACCACGGCCGCGGCCTGCCGCGCGACCCCGGCGAGCGCGACGTGCCCGCGGACGTCGAGCCGCGCTTCCGCGCCTTCCTGCGCGCGTCGCTGCCCGCGCTCGCCGACGCCCCGCTCGCCGAGGCCCGCCTCTGCTTCTACTGCGACAGCGTGGACGGGGATCTCTGGATCACGCGGATCCCCGACCACCCGCGCGTCGTGGTCGCGAGCGGCGGGAGCGGGCACGGCTTCAAGCTCGCGCCGCTCCTCGGGGACTGGATCGCCGACGTCGCGCTCGGCGGCGAGGCGCCCGCCCGCTTCCGCTGGAGAGAGCCCGAGGCGCCGCGCTACGAGGACGCGCGCTTCGTGCCCCGCCGCGGTCGCCCGGACCGTTGACGCTGCGCAGCGGCCCGGCCAGGCTCGGCGCATGAACGCTGGCGAGACCCTCGACCCGCAGGCGCTGCCCTCCGCGCAGCCGGAGCGTCGCGCGCTCGCCGAGCACGTGCACGGGCTGGCGCGCGACGCGTTCGCGCGCGGGGAGCTGCAGACCGCGACGCTCCACGCCTCGGACCTCCTGATGCTGTACCCGAACGAGCGCAGCTACCTCGACAGCTTCGACGAGATCGTGACGTCGACCGACGACCCGCTCTCGACGCTGCCGGTCGCGTCGGGGGTCGTGCACGTGGCCACCGCGGCCGGGCGCGCGCGCGTGCTCATGATGCAGCGCCGGCTCCCGGAGGCGCTCGAGCTGCTGACGGCGGCGATCGCGGTGGCGCCGCAGGTGCCCTACTTCTACTGGGCGCAGCGCTGGCTGCAGCCGCACGTCGCGGCGGGTCTCCCCTGGGAGCTGCTCTTCCCCACGGTGGTGAAGACCGCGCTGAAGGTGGCGCTCGACACGCCCGCCCCGCCCGACGACGGGGACGCGCGCGTGATCGGGCTGCGCGCCGCGGCCGAGGTGTTCGCCTCCCTGCGGCAGGCCTTCCCCGCCGAGAGCGTCCTGTTCTTCGGCGAGTCCATGATCCGCCGCCGCCTGGGAGAGCCGGAGCGCACGATCCAGGTCGCCGAGGAGGGCGCGTCACGCTGGCCCGACGACTGGCGCCTCCGCTCCGCGCTCGCGAACGCGTACCGCGACGCCGGGCGCCCCGACGACGCCCTCGCCCAGGCGCGTCGGTCGCTGGAGATCGAGCCCAACGAGCTGTCGCCGCTCCACGACGCGGCCTGGGCGTTCGTCGACCAGGCCCGCAACGGCGACGCGGCGCAGCTCTTCGAGGAGCTGCTCCAGCGGCAGCCCGACTACCCCGGCGCGGTCCCGTGCCTGCACTACGCGCGCTGGAAGGCCCAGCGCGGCGACGGGGACCGCGACGCGCTCGTTCGCCTGCGGGAGCGGCGCTGGTGGGACGCCCAGATCCGCAGCTTCGCGGACGAGGTCGACCCGCCCATCCCGTACGTGAGCGTGCTGCCGGGGCCGGGCGACGCGACGCTCGCCGCGGCGCGCCACCTCGCGAGCGAGCTGGCCCACGTGGTGCGCTGCTGCGGGATCGGCGGGCACCTGTCGCTGGCGATGTCGTCGCGGCACCTCGACTCGCCGAGCGTGGGCGTCGCGTTCGACCTCGCGATGAGGGCGCTCGGCGCGAACGGCACGCTCGACTTCACGATCGAGGAGGTCCAGCAGCCCGATCCGCGCATCGACAAGGCGCAGGCGAGCACGCCGGTGTGGCGCTACGAGGCCGAGCGGGCGGTGAAGATCCACCCCGATGGCGATCCGACGGCGCAGCAGGCCATCGCGTCGATCGCGCGCCAGCCCTTCTCGCGCGATGGCTGGGATGCGACCGCGCGCGCCGTCGCGCAGCAGCACCCCGACGCCTATCACCAGATCCTCTCGGTGCTGACGAACCCGCCGGTCCCGGGCCCCGAGGACGACTTCGACGCGTTTTCGTGGACGTGGCGCTGCCAGGTCGCGACCGCGGTCACGCTGTCCCACCTCGGCCCCTGGGAGACGGGCAGCGCGCGCGCGGCGCTCTACTCGATGGTCTACGGGCCGAGCGACTGGGTGACCGGCGCGGCGCTGGTGGCGTTCGGCTGGCGCGTGCACGAGCGCCCCGAGATCCGCGACGAGGTGGAGGGCATCTTCCGCTGGCTGCGGACCCAGATCCCCGAGCGCGGCTTCACGGCGTGGGAGATCGTGCTCGCGGAGGTCTGGCTCGGGCTGGGCGGCCACGACCCGCAGCAGCGCCGTGACCTCGAGGCGTGGATCGAGCGCTATCAGGACACGGTGCGGAGCAAGAACGTGGTGCGGCCTCCCGTGCGACGGTACGCGGGGCTGACCCTCGAGGAGTACGTCGAGCACCGCGAGGGCGGCGGCGCGCCGATCCCCGAGTGGCAGGAGGCGCTGAACGCGAGCCCGGAGCTGCACGACCGCTTCTCCCACCTCGAGCGCGGCCGGAGGCTCTCCGCGATGGGCGTGACCGACGAGGAGATGGGCGCCATGCAGCAGATCCTCGACGGCCAACAAGACATGCACCTGCGCATGGCCCAACAGCAGGCGGCGCAGCGGGCGCTGAGCGAGGCGGGCGACGCCGACCCGGACCCCGAGGTCTTCCCCGGCCAGCCGGTGGCGCGCCTGAGCGACTACGTGGCCATCCTCAAGGGCATGCAGCAGGGCGACATGCAGGGCGCGCTCGGTCGCTACGGCCTCGACATGATGAGCTACGGCACGGTGGCCCAGGCGTGGGGGGCGAAGATGTCGGCGGATCCGACGCTCACCGAGCGCTTCAACCGCATGATGCAGGGCTGAGCGCCCTCACCCGAGCGCCGCGTCGAGGTCCGCCCAGAGGTCCTCGACGTCCTCGATGCCGACGCTCAGGCGCATCAGACCGTCGGCGATCCCCGCCTGCGCCCGCTGCGCATCCGTCCACGAGGCGTGCGTTGTGCTGGCCGCGTGCGTCATCAGGCTGCGCACGTCCCCCAGGCTGACGGCGCGGCTGATCACCTGCACCGCGTCGTAGCAGCGCGCGCCGGCCTCGCGCCCGCCCGCGACCTCGAAGGCGAGCAGCGCGCCGAAGCCGTTCCGCATCTGCGCCTTCGCGACGGCGTGTCCCGGATGATCCGCCAGGCCCGGGTAGTGCACGCGCGCCACGCGGGCGTCTTCGCGAAGGCGCCGCGCCAGCTCGGCCGCGCTCTCGGACGCCCGCTGCATGCGCACGCCCAGGGTCCGCGCGCCGCGCGAGAGCAGCATCGCGTTCATCGGCGAGAGCGCGCCGCCCGCCGTGCGCACCCCCTCCTCGCGCACCCGGAGGATGCGGGCCGCGTCGCCGACCACCGCGCCGCCGACCGCGTCGCCGTGGCCGCAGAGGCCCTTGGTGGCGGAGTGCACGACGAGGTGCGCGCCGCGGCCGAGCAAGCGCTGGTGATAGGGCGTGGCGAAGGTGGAGTCGACGATGACGGTGGCCCGGGGACAGCGGCGCGCGACCTCCGACACGTCGGTGATGGCCAGGGTCGGGTTGGCGGGGGTCTCGAGGTAGACCACGCGCGTGTCGGGGCGCAGCGCGGCCTCGATCTTCGCGGGGTCGGTGGCGTCGACGAAGGTGGTCTCGACCCCGAAGCGCGCGAGGGTGCCGCGGAGGAGCCGGCCGGTCTCCGCGTACAGGCTCTCGGCCGCGACGACGTGCTCCCCCGCGTTCAGGTTGGCGATGAGGGCGGCGTGCACCGCGGCCATGCCGCTCGCGAGCGCGACGCAGTCCTCGGCCTGCTCGAGCGCGGCGATCTTCAGCTCGAGCGCGCGCACGGTGGGGTTGCGCCAGCGGGAGTAGATGTGGCCCGGGCGAGTGCCGTCGAACTGGCCGGCCGCGTCCGCGGCGTCCTCGAAGGCGTAGGCGCTCGAGAGCACCACGGGCGGGTCGAGGGCCCCGGTGCTCGGGTCGGGCGCGTCGCCGGCGTGGACCGCGGCCGTGTCGAAGCGTGGCGTGTTCGAGCGTGCGCTCTCGGGGCGGTCGTCCATCGCGCGCAGTCTAGTCTACTACTCGAAGCTGCGGCGCGCGCGACGGGTTGCGCTACCCTCGGCCCCCTGATGAGCGCCACCGTCCGCTTCGGCCCCTACGAGCTGGCTCGCCGGCTCGGCTCGGGCGGCATGGCCGAGACGTTCCTGGCGGTGCGTCGCGGCCCGGCGGGGTTCGAGCAGCACGTGTGCGTCAAGCGCATCCTGCCCGCCTTCGAGGCCGACCCGCAGTTCGTCGAGCAGTTCATGGAGGAGGCGCGGCTCGCCGCGCAGCTCCGGCACGCCAACATCACGCAGGTCGTCGACTTCGGCGCCGTCGAGGGCTCGCACTACCTCGCGCTCGAGCTCGTGGACGGCATGGATCTGCGCACGCTCCTGAAGCGGCAGCGGGACCGGGGCGAGCGGCTCGACGCCGCGCTGGTCGCGCACGTCGGCATCGAGCTGGCCAACGCGCTCGACTTCGCGCACACGCCCGGGCGCGGCCGGAGCGCGGTCGTGCACCGGGACATCTCCCCCTCGAACGTGCTCTGCAGCCGGGCGGGCGAGATCTACCTCACCGACTTCGGCATCGCGCGCGTGCTCGGCGCCAAGCGGCGCACCGAGTCGGGCGTGGTGCGCGGCAAGGTCCCGTACATGGCCGCCGAGTACGCGCGGCACGGCACGTTCGACGCCCGGAGCGACCTCTTCTCGGTCGGCGTCCTGCTCTACGAGTCGCTCACCGGACAGCGCCCCTACGAGGGGGTGACGGACCTCGACACGTTGCAGCGCATCCAGGCCGGGACCTTCCTGCCCGTCACCGCGCTCCGGCCCGACGCGCCGGAGAACCTCGCGGCCATCGTCGAGCACCTGCTGCACCCCGACCCCCACCAGCGCTTCCAGACCGCGGCCGCGCTGCTCGAGGCGCTCGCGTCCGTGTCGCCGCCGCCGACCGTGTCCCGGCACCTCGGTGAGGTGGTCCGGGGCTTGAGCGAGTCGCTCAGCCAGTCGCTCCAGCTCTCGCTGCCGAGCCGCACCGGCGCGATGCCGATCGAGCCCGCGCCCGCCTACCCGGAGGTCGCGCCGGCCGACGCCTTCGAGCGCACCCGCACGAGCAACCCCGCGTTCGCGCCGCCGTCGAGCAGCGACACGTCGCACCTGTGGAAGGCGACCGACCCGAGCCGGATCAGCCAGCCCAGCCCCGCGGTGGAGAGCTGGCAGACCACCGACCCGACGCAGATCAGCCAGCACGACCGACCGTCGCCGTACTTCCAGGCCGCCGCCGCGAGCCAGGGGCCCGCGTCGCCCTCCCCCGCCTACCCGGCCGCGAGTCAGAGGCCCGCGTCGCCCTCCCCCACCTCGAAGGCCCCGCTCGCGCAGACCCGGCTCATGCACGGATCGGCGCCGGGGAGCCTTCCCGAGATCTCGATCGCCCCGACGAGCGACCCCGCGATGCCCCCGCGCTCCGAGCCTCCGACGTCCCGCGGGCGCGGTCGCCTCGTGATCGTCCTGATGTTCGGCGTGCTGGCGTTCCTCGTCGCGAGCGCGGCCGCCTACCTGCTCGTGCACCTATATCGGACGGGCGCGCTCTGAGTCCTCCGAAGAGCCGCTGCGCGAGGCGCCGTTGCCCGACACTCTCCTTCGACGCTGGATCTACGCCGCCAAGCCCGGGAGCTGGCCCAAGCTGCTCGTGCCGTTCGCCTTCGGTCAGGCGCTCGGGACGTGGAACGGGCTGAGCCTCGGCGCGCTGGCCGTCGGCGCCGCGTTCACCGTGCTCGACCTGCTCTTCATCGTCTTCCTCAACGACTGGGGCGATCGCGAGGTCGACGCGATCAAGCGCCGCATGTTCCCCGGTGGCTGCAGCCCCAAGACGATCCCGGACGGCATCTTGCCCGCCTACCAGCTCCTCTTCGCCGGCCTCGGCGCGGGCGTGCTGGCGGCCCTCGTCGGCTTCGCGGGCGGCGCCTGGCTGGGGCGGGGATGGCTCGGGGTCGCTGCCTTGGGCTGCCTCGGCATGTTCGCCGCCTATTCGCTCCCCCCGGTCCGCCTGAACTATCGCGGCGGCGGCGAGCTGCTCGAGATGCTCGGGGTCGGCGTCGCCCTCCCCTGCACGCACGCCTATCTGCAAGGTGGCGACGCGACGCCGCCCGGGGCGAGCCTGATCTACGGATTCGCCCTGATGGGCCTGGCGAGCGCGATCGCGAGCGGGCTCTCCGACGAGCGCTCGGACCGGCGCGGGGGCAAGCGCACCTTCGTCACCGCGTGGGGCAACCTCGCGGGCCGTCGCGCCGTCGAGGCGCTCGCCTTCCTCGGCGCCTGCGCGTGGGCGCTCGCGGGGCTCTTCGACGACGCGATCCCGGCCTTCGTCGGGCTGCTGCCCGCGATGGTGGCGCTGGGCTACGTGGGCGCCATGCTCGCCCGGAGCGGCGCCGCCCGCACCGACGCGTTCGCGGCGCAGAAGCACTACAAGGCCGCGCTCCACCACGCCATCTGGCGCGGCGCGGCGGCCGCCTCCATGCTGCTCGTAGGGTGGAACCTTTGGCCGACGGCGTGATCGAATCCCCCATCGAGCGGCTGGCGCGCGCCGACGCGCAGCTCGAGCGGGCGGGCGTGGAGCGTCACAGCCTCGACGCCGCGCGATCGGGCGCGACGAGCCTGCGCGCGCTCGGCGAGCGCCTCCTCCCCGACGCCGGCCACCTGGCGCCCGTGCTCGCGGACGGCATGGTCCGGGTGGCGCGCGCGGTGGCGCAGCACTTCCCGGACAACCTGTTCTGGGATCTGGACGCGGTCTTCGCAGACATCCTGCGCGAGGCGCGCGCCGCGACGGATCCCCGTGCTCACCTCGCCGCGTCGCTCGAGGAGATCGTGGCCCTGCACGCGCTCTTCGGACAGGAGACGGACATCCGCTTCCGCTACGTGCACGACTTCGTCTACGGCTTCGACTGGGCGAAGTGGGTGCATCGTGATCCGGCGGCCCGCGCCGAGATCGGCCCGTTCGCGCTGGTCTTCCTCCGGTCGGTGCGCGCGCGCGGCCACGAGCTGCTCGCCCTGATCGCGCGGGACGACGCGAAGTACCCCCGGCTCCCCGACGCGCGCGCGCGCAACCCCTTCCCGTTCTCGCGCGAGCCCGAGGCCGAGGCAGCCCTCTACCGCGACCTCGCAGCGCGGAGCCTCATCCCCGTCCCCGCGTGGCAGCTCGCGCCCGAGCCCGAGTGGGACCGCCCCTTCGCCGTCGCCCGCGAAGAGCGCGCCCGCGCGCTGCGCCTGTAGCTTCACCGCAGGAAGAGCGCGAGGGACCAGGAGACCTGGAAGAGGAAGATCGCGCCGAGGCCGAAGGTGACGAAGCGCAGGAGGTCCGCGCGGTGGGCCGCGTCGGCGCGCAGGAGCCAGCGCATGGCGAGGAGCGCGGCGAGCGCGGGCGGGAGCAGGACGCCGGCGAGCTGCTCGCGGCTCAACGGCGGGCCGACCTGGCTCACGAGCACCAGGCCGACGCCGAGGAGGACCAGGACGTCGCGCCGCGCGCGCGCTTCGCCGCGACGGACGGGCCAGGTGCGCTTGCCCGCCGCGCGGTCCGCCGCCACGTCCGGGAGCGCGGTCAGGATGTTCGAGACGTAGCCGAGCACCACGAGCGGCGCGAAGGCCTCCCACGGCGTCGCCTCGAGCGACCCCGCCAGCAAGTAGTAGCCGACGAGCGGCAGGACCATGCCGACACCCAGGCCCTGCAGGATCTCTCCGAAGCCGCGGTACGAGAGCTTCAGCGGCGGATAGCTGTAGGCCCAGAGCAGCGCGATCGCCGCCGCGGCCAGCGCCGGAAGCCAGGGGCGCGCGGCCCACAGCGCGACGACGCCGGACCCCACCAGCAGCAGCCCCGCGGCGCCGATGGCCGCGACCTTCAGCTGGCCGGGGCGGAGCCGCCCCTCGGGGATCACGCGCGAGCCGCCGCTGAACGGCGTGGGCGCGTCGTGCAGCGCGTCCGCGTCGCGGTCGGCGTGGTCGTTCGCGAAGACGATGTAGAGGTGGTCGAGGACGCCGAACGCGAACGCGAGCCCCGCCAGCCACGGATCGAACGCGACACCCGACGCCACGGCGAGCGCGATCCCGACCAGGATGGGTGGCGCGATGTTGGCGTGGGCGAAGGGTCGCGCCGCCTGAAGCCAGCCTCGAATCACCCCCTACCGTAGACGGCCCCGCGCGTGTCGCCAGCCGACGTGCTAACGAAGCGCCCGTGACCGCCTTCGATCCGCTGGCCGAGGGGCGCCTGGCCCTCTTCACCGGCAAGGGCGGGGTCGGGAAGTCCACCGTGGTCGCGGCGCTCGCCATGGAGGCCGCGCGGCGCGGGCGGCGCCCGCTGGTCATCGAGCTGGGCCACCGCGCGTCCATGCAAGCCGTCTTCGGGGTGGAGAGCGTCGGGCACGAGCCAGTCGACGTGGGCGGCGGCGTCTTCGCGAGCAACATCGAGCTGGACGAGGCGCTCCGCGACTACATCGCCGACCACGTCCCGGTCGCGGCGCTCGCGCGGCGGATCGCGCAGAGCCGCTCCCTCGCGCGCTTCTTCGAGGCGGCGCCCGCGGTGGGCGAGGTGCTGACGCTGCAGCGGCTCGAGCAGCTCCTCGCCGCGACCGCGCCGGACGGGCGCCCCCGCTGGGACCCCATCCTGGTGGACTTCGACGCGACCGGTCACGCGCTGATGTTCCTCGAGCTGCCCAAGGTCTTCGAGGGCCTCGTCCCGGACGGGCCCGTGCGGCGACTGCTGGACTCGTTCTCGGCCCTGCTCTCCGACGCCGACCAGACGCGGCTGCACCTGGTCACCCTGCCGGGGCGGCTCCCCGTGCAGGAGACGCTGGAGCTCCACGCGCGGCTCGAGGCGGAGCACGCGGTCCAGCTCGGCGGGCTGTTCGTCAACCGCGTCCCGGCGCGACCGTGGGAGGGCTCGCTCGCCACGCTCGACGATCTGGCCGCGCGGCTCGACGGGGAGCCCGCGCGTGACCTCGCCCTGCTCCGCCGCGCGATGGAGCGGCACGCGTGGGCGACGGAGGCCGTGCGCCGCCTCGACGCGCTGCCGCTCCCGCTCGTCCGGCTGCCGGAGCTCTCGACCCACATGGACCACCGCGCGCTCACCGCGCTCGGGCGCATCGCCGGAGGCGCCCAGTGAGCCTGGCCGAGCTGCTCGACGACCGCCGCCTGCTCGTCTGCGTGGGACCGGGCGGCGTCGGCAAGACGACCCTCGGCGCCGCCCTCGCCATCGCGGCCGCGCGGCGGGGCAAGCGCGTCGCCGTCATCACGATCGATCCGGCCCGGCGGCTCGCCGACGCGCTGGGGCTCGACGGGCTCGATGACGCCCTGCGCCCCGTGCACGGCGTGGGGCCCGGGCACCTGGACGCGGCGATGCTCGACACGAAGGCGAGCTACGACGCGCTCATCGCCCGTGTCGCCGCCGATCCCGAGGCGCGCGCGCGCATCCTCGACAACCGCGTCTACCAGTCCTTCTCGCGCACCCTCGCCCGCAGCCACGCGTACGTCGCCATGGAGCGGCTGCACGACGTGCTCGGCGCCGGCTACGACCTGGTCGTGCTCGACACGCCGCCCACGCGCAGCGCGCTCGACATCCTCGACGCGCCCGCGCGCCTCGTCCGCTTCCTGGACGAGCGTGTCCTCGGGGCCTTCCTGGGACAGCGCGGCGGGGGCGGCGCCGCGGCGTGGCTGAAGTCGAAGGGCGCGGAGGTGGCGCTCCGGCTCTTCGGCGCGCTCGTGGGCGACGCGCTCATGCAGGAGCTCGCCGGCTTCTTCGAGGTCTTCTTCCATCTCCGCGCCGGCTTCGCGGAGCGGGCGGACGCGGTGCAAGCAGCGCTGCGGGCTGACGGAACGAGCTTCGTGCTCGTCAGCGCCCCGCGGGCCACCCACCTCGCGGACGCGGCCTACCTCCGCGACGGCCTGCTCGAGCGCGGCGCCCCCATCGAGGCGGTCCTCTTCAACCGCGCGTTCCACGCCGACGAGACGGGCCAGCCGGTCACCGCGCCTCGGACGCCCTACGTCGTCCAGGAGGTCGTGCAGGACGCCGACGGGGCGAGCGCGCTGCGCGCCGCCCAGGCCCTCCGCGGGCAGCTCGCGCTCGAGAACCAGGCCCTCGACCGCGCGATGCGCGCGCTCCTCGCCGGCGTGCCCCGCGCCCACGTCCGCCTGCGCTTCCCGCGCATGGACGAGGAGCCCGCGACGGTGGAGGCCCTCGAGGCGCTGCTCTGCTCCGCGGCCCCGCTCTGACAGAGGGCGCGAGCGCGGACCGTTCACGGTCAGACGCGGATCAGCAGGTCCGCCACGTTGGTCCCCGTCGGCCCGGTTTGGAGCGCCGCGGACGCGGCCTCGAGGAGCGGCGACGCGTCGTGCCTCTCGAGCGCGCTCACGAGATCCCGACCGGCCAGCGCACGCGCCGCCGCCGCGTCGGCGAGCCCGCCCGCGTTCTGGCTCGCGCCGTCCACCCCGTCGGTGGCGAGCGCGAGCAGCACCCCGTCGTCGAGCCCGGCCGCGATGGCGGCGAGCGCCAGCTCCTGGTTCCGCCCACCCCGGCCGATCGGGCCGTCGCCGAGCGTCACGGTGGTCTCCCCGCCCCAGACCCACGCCGACGTGGGCTCGCGGGCGAGGCGCACGCCGAGCGCCCGCGCCTCGCCGTCGAAGCGCCCCGGTCGATCGGTCAGGGACAGGCCCCGCGCCTCCGCCGCGGCGCGGACCGCGGCGCGCGCCGTCTCGGAGTCGGCCGCGACTTCGGACTCGATCGTGGTCCCGATGGTGAACAGCGCGAGCGGCTCCGTCGGAGGCAGCGCGAGCGACAGTCCGTGGCGCGCCAAGATCTCGGCCGCGTCCTCGTCGTCCCCGCGCGAGGGCAGCGTGGGCCCGCTCGCGACCACGTCGAGCGGCGCGCCCGGCACGTCCGAGAGGATCACGTTCACGACCCGCGCGGGCGCGATCGCCGCCGCGAGCCGGCCGCCCTTCACGGCCGAGAGCGCCCGCCGCACCGTGTTCAAGGCGCCGATGTCCGCGCCGCCCGCCAGGAGCGCGCGCGTGATCCGCTGCACCGTCTCGAGCGCGATCGAGTCCCGTGGGCGCTCGAGCATCGACGAGCCGCCCCCCGAGATCAGGCAGAGCGCGACGTCGCCCGGCCCGAGGCTCCGGGCCAGCGCGAGCACGCGATCGCCGGTCTCGATCGCGTCGGGGGCGGGCGTCGGGTGCCCGCCCACCCGGACCTCGAGCGGCGGCAGCGCGGCCGGCCCGGGCGCCACCACGATACCGCCCCGCGGCGCGCACGCGGCCAGCGCGGCCCGCGCCATGCCGACGGAGGCCTTGCCGAACGCGAAGACCGTGGCCCCCGAGAGCGGCACCCCTCGCGCCTCCAGCCGCGCGAGGGCGGCGCGCGTCGCCCGCTCCGGCTCGACGGCGGCCAGCGCGGCCTCGGCCAGCTCCACCGCCAGCGCGCGCCGCGCCCGCTCTGCGTCGGTCAGCCCCGGCGCCTGCAGGATGGACCGATCGATCACCGCGCGAGCATAGAGCACCGCGAAACCGCGGAGCACGCATGACGTGCTCGGGCCTGGTGCCGGCGGAGCGCGCTTGCCATGCTCCGCGCCATGCGCCTCCTGACCTTGATCGGGGTCTTCGTCATCGCCAGCGCGGCCGCCCCCGCGGCGGCGCAGAGCGCGCTGGTGATCGTTCCCGACGCGCGGGTGGAAGCGGTGACGCTGGAGCGCGCGCGCGCGGCCGGCATCGAGGTCCTCGCGGAGCGCGGGATCCGGCTCGTGCCCACGCCGGACGGAGAGCCGTGCGAAGAGGCCGACTGCGCCGCCGCGCTGGCCGGCTCGGCGGGGGCCGACTTCGCCGCGCTCCTCCGGGTCGAGCCCACCGAGGAGGGCCGCCAGGTGCGCGCGGTGGTGATCGGCGCCGGCGGTGGCTCGGTCGAAGAGACGGCGGCGGTGGAAGACGGCGCCGTCCGCAGCGCCGCCCGGGTCGCGCTCGAGGCGGCGCTGGACCGCCGCGGGGGCGACGGCCGCGGGTTCCTCCTCGTCACGAGCGCGCCGCCCGGCGCCCGCGTGGAGATCGACGGCCGCGACGCCGGCTTCGCGCCGCTCCGACGCATGGTGGGGGCCGGCGCCCACCGCGTGCGCATCACCGCCGAGGGTGGCGAGCCGTCCGAGCACGAGGTCGAGGTCACCGCGGGCGAGGAGATCTCGGTCACCGCGGACGCGGCGTCGGAGATCGACGCGCCGCCGCCCGATCCCGCGGGCCCGACGCGGACGGAGCCGAGCCTCTGGAACTGGCTCATCGGCGGCGCGCTCGCGCTCGGCGGCATCATCACCCTCCTGTCGCCGCTCCAGACGATCAGCCAGCAGGGTCAGTGCGTCGACGAGATCGAGGACGTCGGGTGCGTCGAGCGCGTCCAGTTCGGCGCGCAGAGCGGGGTCCTCATGGGCATCGGCGTCAGCGCGATCATCGCCGCCATCGTGGTCGACGCGGTCGCCCCGCTCCGGGTGGAGGTCACCGCCGGGCCCGACGCCGCGGGCGTGCGGGTGGAGGGCCGGTTCTGATGCGTACGCTGTGGATCCTCGTCGGTGTGCTCGCCCTCGCGGGCTGCTCCGAGACGGTGCGCTGCCCGGACGGTCAGATCTTCGACGAAGACGGCGCCTGCGTGGACATCCCCGACGGCGGGACGCGCTCCGACGCCTCCTCGTCGGACGCGGGCTCGGCTGGCGACGGCGGCTGATCCTCGCGGCGGGCGATCGCGGCCCGCGCCGCGGCGCGCTCGGCCTCCGAGAGCGCGAACGGCCAGAAGTCCGACGCGAGCACCGTCACGCGGTCGGAGCGAGGGCTCGGGCGCAGGGCCAGCACCGCTCGCCCCCCGTCCACGAGGAGCGGTCCGCCGCGCGCGATCGGGAACCGCGCCGTCCGCACCGGCCCGTCGGGCGGGCGCGCGCTCTCTCGGTACGCGGCGGGGCCGTCGTCGAGCACGGGCGGCGCGCGGTAGCGCACGTCGACGTAGGCCGGCTCGCCGTGCACCTGCTGTGTCTGGAGCCCGATCACGGGGAGCGAGACCTCCTCGCCGCGGCGGGCCGCCGCGCGCGCGGTCCGCGCGTGACGCAAGGTGTTGTGCGCGGCGAAGAGCGCCGCCCCGCCGAGCGAGAGGAACACCGCAGCGAAGAACCCGATCCAGGCCCAGCGCCAGGGGGCCGCGCGCATCGACCAGCTGAGCGCCACCCGACCGTCCTCGTCCTCGCGCAGGCTGAGCGCGTCCTCGCCGATCGCGTCGGCGAAGAGGGTGTAGTAGTCGTCCCGAACCGAGCGCTGGGTGCCGTCGGCGGAGACGTACCCGGCCGAGATCCGCACGTGTCGCGCGAGGCCCTGGATCACCCGGACCTCCGGGTGCGCGTACGTGACCGCGACGCGCTCGCCACGGTCCCACGCCCGCTGGTCCCGCCACAGCTCGAGGCCCGCGCGCCCTTGCCAGAGCAGGGCCACCGCGATGACCGCCACCGCGGGGGCGAGCGCGCCGAGCGCCCGCAGCCTCGCCTGGCGCAGGAAGCCGGGATCGAGCGCGAGGGGTCGGGGCGGCAGGATCATCGGCGACTCGGGCTACGGGTGGGCGAACCGGTTCTTCCCTTGCGGGCGGTGAGCCGGGTCTTCTACGGTTCGGGGCGGGAGCGAAACGTGAGCGACCCGAGCAAGCCCGACGGTCCCTCTGGTTGGGGGGACGGACCACCCCCCCAGGGAGATTCCCCCGGAGGCGACGACTTCGCGGCCACCGCGCTCGGGCGGCCCACGTTCGACTTCGAGATCGCGGGTGAAGGCGCGCCCGCACCCGCGCCGGCCCCTGGCCCGCCCGCCGCGCAGGAGGCCCCACCTTGGGCCGCCGCCGCGCCCGCGGGTCCGCCCGCCGTCAACGCTCCCCCGCCCGCCGACGCGCCTCCCTGGGCTTCCGGCCCCAACCCGGCGCCCGCCGCCGGTCCGCCGCCCGCCGTCGGTCCGCCGCCTGCCGGCCCGCCGCCCGCCCAGGCGCCGCCGTGGGCGGGCGCCCCCGCCGGTCCGCCGAGCGCCTTCGGGGGCGCTCCGCCGCCCGCGAGCGCCGCGGGGAGCGCGCCGATGCCTGCGCCCGCGCCACCGGCGGTCGGAGCGCCTCCGGCGGCCAGCCCCGCGCCCTACACCCCGCCTCCCGCGGGAGACGCCCCGCCCTGGGCCAGCGGGGGCGGCGGCGGAATGCAAGCGACCGACCCCAACCGGCCCGCGCTCGGCGGGAGCGGCGGCACCGACTTCGCCTCGACCGCGCTCGACCGGCCGGCGTTCGACTTCGACGCCAAGGCGCCCCCCACCGATCAGGGAGGCTGGGGCGGCGCGCCTCCCGCCGCTGGCGCCGCGCCGTCCGCGGTCGGGGGCCCTCCGCCCGCTGCGCGCCCCGCCAAGCCGGTCCCGCCCTCGGACACCGGCCTCAAGATCGCGCTCGTCGCCGTCGTGGGGCTCATCGTGCTCCTCTGCGCCGCGCTCGCGATCGGCGTGGTGATGTCGCTCGGTGACGACACGACCGACGACGAGACCGAGCAGGTCGACGAGGACTGAGACCTTCGTCGCGTCGTGGACGCGAGGTCAGACGCCGTGGGCGTCGTCCGAGAGGAGATCGATCCGGCCGCCGATCCGCAGGCCGACGTCCAGCACGAGGTCACGCGCGACCGCGGTGTCGAGGCCGAAGTGCTGCCGCACCCCGATCCCGCCGCCCACGATGAAGTTGCCGAGGTGCCACGCGAGATCGAGCGCGAAGCGCCAGCCCAGCGCGCCGTGGTCGAGCTGCGCCGCGGCCGCCCGACGCGCCTCGGCGTCCGGGCCGTTCGGGCGCCCGCCGACCCCCTCCCCCGCGTCCGCGTAGAGACCGCTCAGCCCCAGCACTCCGCTGAGATGCACGCGCGTGTCGCCGCCGCTCATGCAGGGGAACCGCACGCGGCCCGCGAGCCCCGCGTCGAGCATCGTCGAACGGAAGGCGTACCCGTCCGCCAGCCCGAGGGCCGGGCCCGCGTGGTGGGCCCCCGAGAGCGCGACCCCCAGCTGGAAATAGCGGTTGCCACCGGCGTAGAGGCGCGCGTCGGCCCCGAGCAGGAGCCCGGTCTGGTTCTCGTAGCCGTAGCCGGGCACGAGCTCGGGGGCGGCGGTCGAGCGATCGGCGACGCCGATCGGGATCGACAGCTCCAGCTCGAGGCGGTCGTCCGCGAGGGCGGGGCTCGCGAGCAGGCTGGCGGCGAGCGCGGCGGTGATGGTGAGTGTCTTCATGTTCTCGGGTCCTCCGGGGCTCGAACGTGTGGGAGCGCCGCGCGTGGATCGAATTACAAAGCCTCACATCCGCAACCTTCACCCCGCGGCGCCGCGGGTGTTACAAGTCGCGTGCCTCTCGGGAGACACGATGACGGCGAAGGTATCGACCTCGATCGCAGCCACCCTCTTGGCCCTCGCCGCGACGCACGCCAGCGTCGCCTCCGCGCAGCGATGCGCCCTGCTTCCGCCGGGGGAGCCGCCCGAAGGCGGGCCCGCGCCGGAGGCGATGCAGTCGGCCGCGGTGACGAGCGTGGTCGCCGGGCTCGAGGCGGAGGGCGTCAGCGTGCTCCCGGCCGACGAGACCGCCGCCCAGCTCGAGGGTCAGCCCCTCGCCGCCTGCAACGCGCTGGACTGCGGGGGCCAGGTGGTCGGCACGCTCGGCGTCGACTTCGCGGTGCTGGTGACCGTCTGGGCGCCGCGGGGGACGCCGACGAGCGTCGTCGTGACGCTCATCGGCGCGGACGACGCGACCGCCGGCGACGCGCCGGTGGTGGCGGGAGACCTGGCGGGCGCGGCCCGCGAGGCGCTCCAGGCGGCGTGGCAGCGCTGGCGTTCGGCGCGCATGGGCCGCCTCGAGGTCCGCAGCGAGCCATCGGGCGCGGCCGTCTCGGTGGACGCGCGCCCCGTGGGTGAGACGCCGCTCTCGCACGAGACCCCGGCGGGCCAGCACGTGGTCCGCCTGGAGCTCGAGGGGCACGCCCCGGAGGAGCGAACCCTCGAGGTGGTGACGGGCCAGGTCCACGAGGTCGACGTCACGCTGGCCCCGGCCGAGGTGTCGACCCCGGCCGGAGGCACGTACACCGAGCCTCATTGGGCCAACTGGCTCGTCGGTGGCGGGCTGATCGCGGGCGGGATCGTGGCGTTGATCTCGCCCCTCCACACCGCCGCGCGCGAGGGGGAGTGCACGGAGTCGCCTCGCCCGGGCTTCTGCCGCACGGAGATCCGATTCGGCGCCGCGAGCGGCGTGCTCACCGGGGTGGGCGTGGCGGCCCTCATCGGCGGCGTCGTCTTCTTCATCGCGCAGCCCATCCAGATGACGACGGTCGTCACGCCCGATTCGGCGGAGCTGCGCGTTCGCGGTACATTCTGAGCGCACTGCCTTTGGGCATCTTCGCTTCCGGGAGAGAACCATGCGTCACGCTCACTTCGCTTGCCTCGCCTTGCTGCTCGTCGCGGGCTGCGCAGAGGAATCCGCGACCTGCGCCGCCGGCGAGATCCGCAGCCCCGACGGAGTCTGCGTCCCCGACACCGATCTCGACGCCGCCACGCTGGACGCGGGCGAAGACGCGGGCGCAGACGCGGGCGACGCCGACACCGATCCCTGCGAGGGCCGCTGCCTCGCCGACGAGCTCTGCGACTCCGACGGGCGCTGCGTGGACTGCCTCGCGGACGCCGACTGCGACGCGCCGACCAACCCCGTGTGCAACGACGTCGGCGAGTGCGTCGCCGGCTGCACCAGCAACGCGACGTGCGCGCGCTTCGAGGCGACCCCCGCCTGCGACGAAGGCGGCGGGACGTGCGTGGAGTGTGACGCCGACGACGCGAGCCAGTGCGGCGCGAGCGAGAGCTGCGACCTCATCGACTTCACGTGCGTCCCGCAGGAGACCCGCCGCACCTGCGAGACCTGCACCAACGACGACCAGTGCCCCGGCGGCCACCTCTGCGTGACCATGACCTACGAGGGCTTGCCTCGCGGGGTCGGCGGCTACTGCCTGCAGACCACCGCCGACGCCGGCGTCTGCCCCCGCCCGTTCCAGAACGAGCGGGACGCGAGCAGCCTCAACGACCCGACCACCCGCGTCGAGGTGTGCAGCATCTTCGAGGACCTGCAGACCTGTGAGGCGGTGCGGGCCCTGATCGACGACCGACTCTGCACGGGCGACGGCGCCTGCCAGAACTCCATGGGCGCGTTCGTCCCGGTCGAGGGAGCGCTCTGCCGCAACCTGGGCGGGGAGATGCGCTGCACCGGCGCCGTGAGCTGCGAGCCGGTGGACGGGACGAGCGCCTCGGAGTGCATCTCGGGCTACTGCGACACGCCCTGACGGGCGGCGCTACATCTGGGTGAGGATGCCCCACGCCACCGCGCCGAGGACGCCGACGATGAGGAGCGCCAGGACCGCGATGCCGATGGTGAGATAGAGGTCGGAGCGGTCCTTCTTCTTCGTCCGCTTCAGCGCGGGGAGCGCGACCTCGGTCGGGGCCTGCGCGGTCTTCCGCCGGATCTTCGCCGCGTCCATCTTCTCCCGGATGCGGGCGAGGTCCTCCTCGCGGAGCGCGTCCAACTCGAGGCTCGGCGACACCTGGATCTTCGGCTCGTTCGGATCGACGACCGGGACGGGGCGCGGCGTCGGGGTCAGCGGCTCCATGCCGCTCGGGGTCCCGTCGGGGTCGGTGGGGACGTCCCAGCTGCCGCTCGTGGGAGGCCCGGCGGGCTCGGCGCGGGTCGGTCCGTCCCACGTGTCCGGCCCGGCAGCTTCGGGCGCCGCGGCGGCGCCCATGCCCGGGACCGTGCTGCCCGGGACCGTGCTGCCCGAGGCGCCCCGCGAGGCGGCGTGGAACGGAGAGACCCGCTCCTCAATCGTCTTGAGCGGATCACCCCACGACCCATCGAGGGCCGGCATGTCCTGCATCGTCGCGTCGTCGCGGGAGTCGTCGCTCATGCTCGGTCGTGGCAGCCTACCACGCGGCGCTTGCACGCGACCCGCCCCGAGGTGACCATGAGGGGCCCCCCGAACGCAGTCAGGAAACCATGGCCGAACGCGTCCACCTGCCCATCTCGGGCCAGCCCAAATCGGGCCAGCCCAGCCCCGGCCAGCCCGCCGAGGAGGGTCGGACCACCGACGACCTGGGCGTTCGCACCGACGTGCGCAACGAGCAGTCGGAGCACGAGGGCCCGGTCCTCGGGATCGCCGACCCCTGGCGAGACCGAAAGCCCGAGCCCGATCGCGCGGTCAGCTGCATCATGGCCGACAGCCTCTACGTGAAGGCCAACGGCGAGATGCCCTGCTGGTGTGACTCGGGCGAGCAGCTGATCCTCGAGACGCTGACGGTCGAGAAGCTCATGGACCCGAGCTTCGACGCCTTCAACCACCCGAAGATCCAGGTGATCCGCGACGCCTTCCACCGCGAGGACCGCTACCCGTTCCCGAGCACCTGTCGCCGCTGCGCGATGGTCTACCCCGACGCGGAGCGGGATCGGAGCCTCTACCGGGACGGGATCGACACCCTGCACGTCGAGTCGAGCTGGCTGTGCAACCTCGACTGCCCCCTGTGCATCCCGAAGAAGGAGCGGAAGTCCCTCAAGGACCCGCCCTTCCACGTCGAGCCCTCGCTCTGGGTGGCGCTGGTCCACAACCTGAAGCTCCACGGCGTCAAGCGGGTTCGCATGCTCCATTTCGAGGGCCGCGGCGACCCGCTGATGCACCCGCACCTCGGGCACCTCTGCAAGGTGTTCCACATGAGCTATCCGGACGCGATCATCCAGGCGACGACGAACGGCAACTTCCCCTTCAAGGACGACCTCTTCGAGGGGGGGCTGACGCACCTGCGCATCAGCGCCGACGGCGCGCGCGAGGAGAGCTACCAGACCTATCGACGGGGCGGGAAGTTCGCCAAGGTCCACAAGTTCATGGCCGACGCGGCCGAGTGCCGGACCCGCCTCGGGCTCCAGGATCGGGTCCACATCGAGTGGAAGTACATCCTCTTCGAGTGGAACGACACCGACGAGGAGATGCTCGAGGCCTACCAGATCGCGAACGACATCGGCATCGAGCTGTCGTTCTGCCTCACGCCCTGGGAGGGGAAGTCGCTGCGCTTCGACAACGACAACCTCTCCGAGAAGCTCGCCGAGATCATGCCCAGCGCACAGAACCGCCCGACGCGGCACATCGAGCTGGGCCTCGACCATCAGAACGACGCCGCGCAGTGAATCTGGAGGCGCTCGACATGCAAGGGGGGAAGTGCAGCCGCGGAGCCGACCGCCGCGACCTGCGGCCCGGTGGTGGGCAGCGGGGACGCCGACCGCAGTGACCCAGGAGCAACGAAGAGTGAGCCGCCCCCCTCGCGCCAGCGTCATCGTCGTCGAATGGCGCACCGCCGACTATCTCCCGCGTTGCCTCGAGGCGCTCGAGGCGTCCGAGCTCCCGCGCGACGCCTTCGAGATCATCGTGGTCGACAACGACTCGCCGACGCCCATCGACCACCTCCACGAGGCCTATCCGTCGGTCCACTTCATCTCCTCGCGCCGGAACCTCGGCTTCGCGGGCGGCTGCCAGCTGGGCGCCAGCCGGGCCCGCGGCGAGGTGCTCCTCATGGTCAACCCCGACTGCGTCGTCGCCCCCGACTGGCTCGGGCAGATGCTCGCCGTCTTCGACGCGGAGCCGAGAGCCGGCGTCGTGGGGTGCAAGCTGGTCCACCCGGGCACCCGCGTGCTGCAACACGCGGGGGGGCAGCTCTTCGCCAACGGCCGCAGCGAGCACCTCGGACGCGACGAGGCGGACCACGGACAGTACGACGAGCCGCGCGAGGTGGACTACGTCTGCGGCGCGGCCCTCGGCGCGCGCAGGAGCACCGTGGACGAGGTCGGCTTCCTCTCGGGCGCCTATTTCCCCGCCTACTACGAGGAGACCGAGCTCTGCGTGCGGGTCCGGCGCGCCGGCTGGAAGGTGCTCTACACCCCGCACGCGCGGGCCGAGCATCACGAGTCGGTCGCCTCCGGGGGAGCGCTCAGCGAGGTCTACCTCCGGCGCTACCACCACGGCCGCATGCGCTTCGTCTATCGCAACACCGCCCCGCTGCGCATGTTGACCGACTTCCTCCCGGCCGAGATGGCCTGGCTGTCCCACATGGATAGCAAGGAGCGCTGGATCTGCGCGAAGGCGTACGGGCGCGCGCTCGTGGACGCGTGGCGCGAGGACCGAGGCACGCCGGCCCCTGGCGACGTCTCCGCCGAGCGTCCACCGCTGCCGGCGCCCGCCCCGACGGGCACGCCGCGGGAGCTCACCGTGAGGGGAGCCCAGCGCCCGCCCTCTTCCAGGCCGCCCTCCTCCCGGCCGCCGGCGCCCGGACCGCGCGCGCTCCTCGTGGGCTCGGAGGGCTGATGTCACGCGTCGTCGTCTTCGGGCTCGGGCCCATGCGCTGGGAGCAGAGCACGCGCCTCTTCGCGCTCCCGCTCCGGACGTGGCACTTCGCGGCCACGCTGGCGCGAGATCGGCACGAAGTGTTGCTGTTCTCCATGCGCACGGCCGCGTTCGAGGGCTGGCCCCCGGAGAAGGTCACCAAGGTCGAGCGGGACGGCGTCACCATCTACTCGCTGAGCGAGCACCTCCTGCACGAGCGGCCGGACTGGGTGCAGGCGCGCATCGCGGAGTTCGGACCGGACTGCATCGTCGGCGTGAACAAGGACCCGGCCGCGGTGGCGGTGAACTTCGCGGGCGAGCTCCCCTTCTGGGCCGACATCAACGGCGACCCGATGGCGGAGGCGCAGGCCAAGGCGGAGGCCGTCGGCACCGACATCTGGACGGGCGAGTTCCACCGGCGCTTCACCACCGCCTTGATGCGCGGCGACGTCTTCTCGACCTGCTCGACGCCCCAGCGGCACGCGCTGATCGGGCAGCTCTCGATGACCGGCCGGCTCACCGGGCCGAACGCGGGCTACGAGATGGTCCACGCGGTCCCCAACTCGATCGACGACGAGGAGCTCCGGCTGCTGTCGACCCTGGATCGCCCCCCGCGCCGCCCCTCGGACCCGTTCGTCCTGCTGTGGAGCGGCGGGTACAACACCTGGTGCGATCCCGACCTCCTCTACGAGGCGGTGGACCGCGCGATGACAGAGGCGCCGCAGCTGCGCTTCGTCTCCACGGGCGGCGCGATCGGCGGGCACTACACCGAAGGCTACGACCGGTTCCGGGAGCGCGTGGCGCGGAGCGGCCACAAGGAGCGCTACCACTTCGCGGGCTGGGTCCAGACGGCGGAGCTGCCCGCCTACTACGGCGACGCGCACGCGGCGGTGTTGACCGACCGCTTCGGCTACGAGGGTCTGCTCGGCGCGCGCACCCGCATGCTCGACTGGCTCGCGGCGGGGCTGCCCATCGTCACCACCCGCCTCAGCGAGATCAGCGTCGATCTCGAGAGCGTGGGCGCCGCGCTCTGCTCGGAGTGCGAGAACATCGACGCGATGACCCAGAACATCCTGCGCCTCGTCCGGCAGCCCGCGCTGGCCGTCGAGATGGGCGCACGCGGCCGCAGGCACGCGAGCGAGCGGCTGCGGGCGGCGCGTCAGCTGGACGCCCTGCGGGAGTGGGCGGCGGCGCCTCGGCGCGCGCCGGACGGCGAGCGTCGCGTGGAGATGCCGCGTCACGACGACGCGTCGAACGAGGTCAAGTCGCTCGCCCGCATGCTCGCGGCGCGCACCAAGGAGGTGGGCGTCCGGGGGAGCCTCGGCGACGTCGGTCGCTTCGCCGCGCGGCGCGCGAAGCACCGCGTGCAGCGAGTCCTCGACAAGGCGGGCCTGCCCGGCGGCGTCGAGGTCATCGAGCTGACCACGCCGCAGGCGGCGCCCGCGGAGGCCCCCCGGCTCGGCGCGCTGCAGTGGCGCGAGCGCCTCTCCCGCCTCGACGACGTGCCCGCGGTGGCGGTCGTGTTGCTCGTGGACGCGCACGACAACCCCGACGTGCTGGACTGGACCGTGGAGCAGGTCGCGCGCCAGTACTACGACGCGTGGGACCTGGTGATCGGCGTGCAGTCGAGCACCCCGGCGCTGCACGCGCGCCTCGACGCCATCCAGGCGCGCCTCGCAGACCGCGCGCCGATGGAGGTGGTGGACTGCGCGACGAACAACCCGTTCGAGCACCACGCGGTCAACCGCGCCGACTTCGTCGCGCTGCTGGGCGTGGGCGATCTGCTCCGCCCGGACGCGCTGGCGGAGATGGTCACGCACGCGCGCGATCGCGGGGCGGACGTCGTGTACGCCGACGAGCAGGACGTCGACGAGACGAACGCGCCGCGGCCGGTGGACCGCAAGCCCGACTGGTCCCCCGAGCTGCTGCTCTCTCGCCCGTTCCTCGGCGGCTGCGCCATCTTTCGGCGCGCCGGCGTCGACATCGCGCACGAGCGCGCGCGCGCCTGGCCCGCGGCGCCGCTCTCCTATCACCTCGCGCTCTCGGCGACGGAGGGGGCGACGACCAGCCACCTCGACCGCGTCCTCTGCCAGCGATATCGGCCGCTCAGGGGAGGCTCCGCCGGCCGCATCGAGGCGGAGCGGCGCGTGGGTGAGCTCTGCGCGCTCGCGCTGAACGACGCGATCTGGCGCCGCCGCCTGGACGCCACGGTGGAGCCGGGTCGAACGGCGGGGACCTTCCGGGTCCGACACCGGCTGCCGCCGGCCACCGACGTGACGCTCGTGATCCCCGCGGTGGGCCCGGCCGAGCGGCTCGCGCGGTGCTTGCGCGCGATCGAGGCCCGCACCGAGCACGACGCGGTGGAGCTCGTCGTGGCCGTCGACCCGGACGCGCCGCCCCTGCCGCGCGGCGACTGGCTCGTGGCGCGCTTGCCGCGTCGCATCTCGATCGGCGCGCAGATCGACGCGGTGCTGCGAGAGCGCAAGTCGACCTTCGTGGCGTGGGTGCTCCCGGAGGCCGAGGTCGTGCGCGCGGGGTGGCTGGACGAGCTGGTCCGCCAGGCCGGCCGAGACGGAGCGGGCGCCGCCGCGCCCAAGCTGCTCGAGCCGTCCGGGCGCCTCGCCTGGCCGCGGCGGACCGCGCGCGAGCACGTGCACGAGGTGTCCCAGCTCCCCTTCCAGTGCGCCCTCATGTCGCGGGAGCGCTACCTGGAGGCGGGCGGTCTCGGGGCCGGGGTCGACCTCAAGGCCGCGGTCGACGCCCTCGCCGACCGACTCGACGAGGCCGGCTACACGCTGCTCTACACGCCCTACGCCAGCCTGTACCTCCACCCGGACCCGCAGGTCACCCCGGCGCGGGAGTCGAGGCAACGGAGCGCGTGATGCAGGCCCACGGACTGCGCGACGCGTCGGTCCTGGCGCGCATCCCCCTCTACAACGCCTTCCGGGAGCTGGGCTGGCCGCGCATCCGCCCGCTGACGATGAGCTTCGTCGTCACCGACAAGTGCAACTCTCGCTGCGAGACCTGTCAGATCGGCGCCCGCTACCTCGACGACCCGAGCGTCGCCGAGGGCGAGCTGACGCTCGACGAGTACCGGCGCCTCTTCGCGAGCATCGGCCGGCTCGAGTGGGTCACGCTCAGCGGCGGCGAGCCCTTCATGCGCAAGGACTTCCCGGAGCTCGCGCGCTCCCTGGTGGCTGCCACCCGCCCGCGCGTGGTGAACGTGCCGACGAACGGGACCTTCGTGCACGCCGTCCGCGTCGGCGTCGCGCGCATGCTCGAGGGCTTCGGCGACACGCGGCTGGTGATCAACGTCAGCCTCGACGGCGTCGGCGCGCGCCACGACCTGGTCCGCGGATTCTCGGGCAACTTCGAGCGCGTGCTCCAGCTGGCCGAGGCCCTGCGGGAGATCGACGACCCGCGCCTGACCTTCGGCTGCAACACGGTGGTCTCCGCCTTCAACGCCGAGCACGTCCCGGAGACGATCGACTTCGTGCTCGACGAGCTCCGTCCCGACTCCTACGTGCTCGAGACCGCCCAGGTGCGCCCCGAGTACTACAACGACGACGTGGCGCTCGACGCGGGCGCGCGGGCGGTCCGACGCGCGCTCGACCACGCGACCCGCCGCCTCGAGGCGGAGCCGCGCCGCGGCGTGCCCGCCCTGGTCAAGGCGTTTCGCCGTCACTACTACGCCCAGACGCGCAGGCGCCTCGACGGCCCGGTCTCCCACCGCTGCTTCAGCGGCTTCGCGACCTGCGCCGTCATGCCCAAGGGAGACGTCTGGTCCAGCACACAGCGCGGCGACGCGATGGGCAACGTGCGCGACTTCGAGCTGGACTTCGGCGCCCTCTGGGCGAGCCCCCAGGCCGAGCGCGCCCGCGCGCGCGTCCGCGCGAAGCGCTGCACCTGCGAGACCTCGAACGTCAGCTACCCGAACGCTCTCCTCGACCCGCCGCAGCTCGCGGCCGTCGCGTGGCACGCCCTCTGGTGAGCGACGAGGTCCTGGTCACCGGCGGCGCGGGATGGATCGGCGGCCGCCTCGTCCGCGCGCTCGTCGACGCCGGGTTCCGCGTGCGCGCGCTGACGCACCGCTCGGCCGTCCCCGCGTGCGCGTCGCCCGTGCGCGGAGACCTGCGCGACGCCGGGAGCCTCCAGGGCGCGGTCCGCGGGGTGACGGCGGTCGTGCACTGCGCCGCGCGGCTCGACCCGGTCGACTCGGAGGAGGAGGCGGACGCGGTCAACCACCTCGGCACGGCCCACCTCGCGGAGGCCGCGCGCGCGGCCGGCTGCGCCTCCTTCGTCTTCCTGAGCAGCCAGGCGGCGCTCGGCTGGTCCGCCGACGCCGGGCTCGTGCGCGAGGACGCCCTCTGCGCGCCGAGCACGGCCTATGGGCGCTCGAAGCGGGATGCCGAGCGCGCGCTCCTCGACGCCGCGGGTCCGATGCGCGTGGTGATCCTGCGCCCGCCGACCGTGTACGGTCCGGGGGAGCGCCGGAACTTCCTCGCGCTCGCCCGCCCGGCCGCGACCGGGCTCTTCCCCGTCCCGGGCCGGGGAGACAATCGCATGAGCTTCTGTCACCTCGACAACCTCGTCGACGCCGCGGTGTTCGCGCTCCGAGCGCCGGGCGCGCGCGGCGTCTTGCACGTCGCGGACGCGCACCCGGTCACGCTCCGCGAGGCGGTCGACACCATCGCGCATGCGGCGGGCCGGCGGCCCATCCCGGTGCCCTTCCCGTTGCCCGTGGCGCGGCTCGCCGCGCGCGCCTGCGAGCGCCTGCTCCGATCGCCGCCCCTGTCCCGGGCCCGCCTGCACACGCTGACCAGCGACTGCGCGCTGGACGTCGGCGCCCTCGCCAGGCTGGGCTTCCGGTGGCCGGTCCGGTTCGAAGAGGGGGTGGGCGAGACGATCGACGAGTATCGCGCGGCTGGCGTGCTGTGAGCGCGCGACTCGCCTCGGCCGCCGCCGTCGCGGCGCTCGCGCTCGTCCCCTACCTCCAGACGCTCGAGTTCGGCCCGACCTACGACGATCACCACCACGTCGTCGACAACGCGTTCCTCCAGGACGCCTCCAACGTCGCCCTCCTCTTCTCGGCCGAGTATCTCTCCCTCGAGATCCCCGACCAGGGCCGCCCCGTGCTCCTCGCGAGCCTCCTGGCCGACCGCGCCCTCTTCGGCGACTCGTTCGCGGGGGCTCACGCGCAGAGCGCGCTCTGGCACGTCCTCGTGAGCCTGATGGTGCTCTGGCTCGCCTGGCGACTCGGCGCCCCGCCCGCCGTGGCCGCCGGAGGCGCGGCGCTCTTCGCCCTCCACCCCGCGTGCGTCGAGGCGGTGGCCGGCGTGAGCAACCGCGAGGATCCGCTCGCCGCGTTCTTCGTGCTCGTCGCGCTCTGGGCGGCCTCACGGCTGGCCCGCGGGAGCTGGACCTGGCTCGCGCTCGTGTTCGTCGCGTTCGCGCTGGCGCTCGGCGCGAAGGAGGTCGCGGTCGTCGCGCCCGCGCTGTTCGTCCTGCTCGCGGCCGCCGTCCCCGCCGTTCGCCCCTCCCGCGCTCGCGCGGCGGCGCTCGCCGGGGTGGGCGCCGCGGCCATGACCACGTGGGCGGCGTTTCAGGTCGCGCTCGGCGTCCCTTCGCTCTCCATCGGCGCCGGCGCCGGGCCGCTGACGCCGCTCTCGATCGGGCTCGGGTGGAGCCCCCTCGCGAGCGCGACGCGCCTCCACGACCTGGGCTGGCAACACGCCGCACCCGTGCTGGCCCATCGGGTCGGCCGGCTCGCCATCGGCTGGCCGCTCTCCGCCGAGCACGACCTCGACTTCGTGCTCAGCCCGGGCGGGCTGGTGATCGGAGGCGCCGTCCTGCTCGCGCTGGTGGCGGCCGGGCTGCTCCTCTGGCGAGAGCACCGCGGGCTCGCCGTCGCGGCGTGGTGGCTCCTCGTGGCCAGCCTCCCCACGCTCGCCTCGCCCTGGCTCCTCAACCCCGTCGCCGACCGCTACCTCTACCTGCCCGCGGTGGGCGTGTGCGCGGGGCTGGGCATCGCGCTGGCCGCGCCCCGGGATCCGCGCTGGCCGCGCCTGCTCCTGCTCGGTCTGCTCGCGTTCTTCGGGGCGCGGGCGATCGAGCGCGCCAGCGTCTGGCGAGACGACGTCACGCTCTTCGACGACGCCGCGCGCAACGCCCCGCGGTCCGCGCGCGCCTGGCAGAACCTCGGCGCCGCGCACCTCTCCGCCGGCGACACCGAGCGCGCGATCCTGGCCCTCGAACGGGCTCTCGAGCTGGATCCGGCGCGCAAGTCCACGCACCTGAACCTCGGCATCGCGCACCTGCGTCGTGGGGATCGGGGCGCGGGGCTGCGCGCGCTCGAGTCGGCGATCGAGGCTCCCACGCTCGCCGGGGAGCGGCCGCTGCACGACCGGGCGTTCGACGTCTACGCGCGGCAACTCGAGCGGCTCGGGCGTCGCGACACCCTTCGCGCCGCGGTCGCGCGCGAGCTGGCGCGGAGCCCGGACTCTCTCCCCGCGCGGGCCTGGCAGCTGCGCCTGGAGTGACGCATCTCGCCGAGCGATCTGCTATAGCCGTGCGTCGCGTCCGTCGCCCGGCATCGCGGCAGTCGTACTCATCGGATGGTCTTCCTTCTCGCCCTCTTCGAGATCGCCCGCGTCCTCCTGCGGGCGCTGCTCGTGGTGCTCAGCTACCACTTCCTGAGGGCAGCGTGGACCGGACTGCGCGAAGAGGACCCGAAGCTGCCCGAGGCGCCCGACCCGTGGCCGAGCGTCTGCGTCCAGCTGCCTCTCAAGAACGAGTACTACGTCGCCGAGCGGGTGATCCGCCACGCCGCGCAGCTCCGCTACCCCGGGGGGCGCCTCTCGATCCAGGTCCTCGACGACAGCGACGACCGAACGACGGCGCGCGTCGCGCGGGTGGTGGAGGAGCTGCGCGCGCAGGGCGTCGAGATCACCCACCTCCACCGCGAGCGCCCCACGGGCTACAAGGCGGGCGCGCTGCAGGCGGGGCTCGGCGAGACCGACGCCGACATCATCGCGATCTTCGACGCCGACTGCATGCCGGCCGAAGATTTCCTGCTTCGCACCGTCCCGTTCTTCCGCGACGCGCGCGTCGGCTGCGTCCAGGTCCGGTGGAGCTTCCTCAACCGCCAGCGCTCTCTCCTGACGCGCGTCCAGGCGATGGTCCTCGACGGCCTGTTCGCGATCGATCAGTTCGCCCGCGCGGCCAGCCGGCTGCCCATGCAGTTCAACGGCACGAACGGGCTCTGGCGCACCGAGACCATCCGGGCCTCCGGGGGCTGGCGAGGCGAGATCCTGGCCGAGGACGCCGACCTCTCCTTCCGCGCCCACCTCTCCGGCTGGCGGCTCGTCCATCTCCGCCAGTACGCGGTGCCGACGGAGCTCCCCGAGGACATGGCGTCCTTCCGCACGCAGCAGCACCGCTGGTCGCTCGGCAGCGCGCAGCTCCTGCGCTCGCTCGGGTGGCGGATCCTCCGGAGCGACCTGCCGGCGCGCTCGAAGCTGATGATGTTCATGCACATGGGCCGGCACGCCATCGATCCGCTCATCCTCATGGCGTCCCTGACCTCTCCGTTCACGACCCTCTACGGGCTGCCGTTCCTGGTCGACTACACGGTGCCGGTGAACACGGCGCTGTTCGGCCTGGTGGGCGTGGGCTGCTTCTTCTTCTACGGCGCGGCGCTTCGCTACGTCGGCGCCCCCCTCTCGAACGTGCTCCTCATCCCGCTCATCATCCCGCTCGCCATCGGCCTCTCGCTCGCCTACACGCTCGCGTGGTTCGAGGGGCTCGTGCGGCTGGGCGGCCCCTTCATCCGGACGCCCAAGGCGGGCTCGCGGGCGGAGTCGGACGGCCCTCGTTATCGGAGCCGCAAGCCGCTGCTCGCGCTGGCCGAGGTGGTGCTCGGGAGCGGGCACCTCTACTTCACCGCGGAGGCGCTGCTCGAGGGCCTGTACACGGAGGCCGCCTTCTTCGCGATGCTCGGCGGCAGCTTCCTCTGGGTGGGGCTCGGGACGCTCTCGAGCCGGGGCGTGGGCCGCGGGGGGCCGACCGCGGAGGAAGCGGGTTGACGTGAGCCCCGGCTTTGGGCACCAAGGGAGCGTGCGCATCACCTCCCTCGTCGTCCTCGCCCTGGCGCTGGCCGCGCTCGCTCCCCTGACCGCGGCGGCCCAGTGCGAACCCGAGCCCGAGCCCCCGGACCACCTGCGCGCGGTCGCGCGTCAGAGCTACACGGAGGGCGTCGAGGCGGCGGCGCAGGAGCGATGGATGGAGGCCCGCGAGGCCTTCCAGCGCGCGTTCGACGTCGCCCCGTTCGCGCAGATCGTCTACAACCTCGCCACCGCGCAGGCCCAGACGGACCGGCTGGTGCAGGCCGCGGAGAACTACCGCCGCTTCCTCCGGCGATGCCAGAGCGAGCAGATGCCCGAGCTCCGCGCGGACGCGCAGCAGCTCCTGACGACCGTCGCGCCACGCATCGGGCGGCTCACGCTCCGGGTCAACAATTTCGAGAGCGCCTTCGACCGGCTGACGCTCGACGGTGAGGCGATGCAGGGCGCGATCCTCGGCACCGAGATCCCCATCAACCCGGGCCAGCACGAGGTGCGGGTGGTGCGACGCGGCGAGGAGCTCGAGTCGCGGAGCTTCACGGTCGGCGAAGGCGAGAGCGCCCAGGTCGAGCTGTCGGTGGAGGAGTACGTCGGGCCGTCGCCCGAGGAGCTGGCCGAGGGCGGTGGCGGCGGCACGACGCAGCCCAGCGGCCCCGACGTCGGGCTCATCGTCGGCATCAGCATCGGCGTCGCGCTCGCGCTCGGCGCCGCCGCGACGGTGCTCGCCATCGTGCTCACGCAGGACTCCGGGGAGCAGCTCCCCGAGGGGACCTGGGCCCCCGCGCAGGTCCCGCTCGTCTCCTGGTGATCGGTGATCGACGATAGCGGGATGCGGCCGTGGTGATCGGGCTCGTCGACGACGCGCGCTTCGACGCGCACACCGCGCGCGGCGTCCACCCCGAGCGCCCCGAGCGCCTCGCCGCCGCCCGGTCCGGGCTCCGCGGCGCGGTCGACGCGTCTCTGCTGAAGCCCATCGCGACCCGCCCGGTCAGCGCGGAGGAGCTCGCGTCCGTGCACCAGTCCGCGTACCTCGACACCCTCCACGCCGCGCTCGCGAGGGGCTGGGGGAGCCTCGACGCCGACACGTTCCACTCTCCGGGCAGCGAGGAGGCGGCCTGGCACGCGGCGGGCGGCGCGGCCGAGCTGGCGCGCCGCACCATGGAGGGAGAGCTGACACGCGGCGTGGCGCTGCTGCGCCCGCCCGGCCATCACGCGGAGGCCGACCGGGCGATGGGCTTCTGCATGCTCAACAACGTCGCGCTCGCCGCACGCGCCGCGCAGGCCGCGGGCGCTCGGCGCGTCGCCATCGTCGACTGGGACGTGCACCACGGCAACGGCACCCAGCACATCTTCGAGTCGGACCCCGACGTCCTGTTCGTCTCTCTTCACCAGTGGCCGCTCTATCCGGGCACCGGCGCGGCGAACGAGATCGGCGTGGGCGCCGGCGAAGGCGCGACCGCGAACCTCGCCCTCCCCGCCGGCAGCGGCGACGAGGTCTACGGAGAGGCGTTTCGCGAGGTCGTGTTGCCGCTCCTGCGCCGGCACGCGCCGGACCTCATCCTGGTCTCCGCCGGCTACGACGCGCACCAGCGCGACCCGCTCGCCTCCATGGAGCTGTCGAGCGACGCCTACGGCGCGATGGCGTCCGCCCTCGTCGAGACCGCCGAGGCTCTCGGACACGGCCGCGTCCTCTGTCTGCTCGAGGGCGGCTACGACCTCGTCGGCCTCGAGAGCAGCGTCGCCGCGACCGCCAGGGCGCTCCTCGGAACGCACACCGCGTTGCCCGAAGGACGCGTCCCGGCCGCCGCGCGCGAGGCGATCGCCGCGGCCAAGCGCGCGACGTCGCGCTGAGGCGGTGGGCGGGCTCGACCGGACGCCGACGTCGCGGCCGTCTGGGTTCAGAATGTCCAACTTCCGGCCGTTCGCGTGGGTCGACCCATGCGCAACACCGAAGCAACGAGCCGCGCGCCGAACGGCGCAGCCCTCCCCGCGCCGCGCGCGACGGTCAGGCCGAGCGGAGACGACGGGCTCGACGCGGGTGCGTCCGAGGCGCCCGCCATCCTCATTGTCGACGACGACCCGTGGGCGATCCGGATCCTCCAGCTCGCCCTCGACGCGTACCGGGACGTTCGCTTCGCCACGAGCGCCGCCGAGGCCTCTCGACTGCTCGCCGAGCGATCTGCGGATCTCATCTTCCTCGACGCGGAGATGCCGGGGGAGAGCGGGTTCGAGTTCTGCGCGCGCCTCCAGCGCGACCCAGTGTTGCGAGCCATTCCGGTGATCTTCGTCACCGCGCACGACGACATGGCGTTCGAGCAGCGAGCGCTCGAGAGCGGCGCCTCGGACTTCATCGTCAAGCCGGTCAACGCGCCGCGCGTACAGCTCAGGGCGCGCCTCCACCTGAAGCTGAAGCAGCAGATGGACAAGCTGCAGGAGATGGCGGCGACCGACTGCCTCACCGGCCTGATGAGCCGGCGGAGCTTCGACGAGACGCTCGAGCGCGAGCTGGCGAGCGCTCGTCGCGGGGGCCGGCCCCTGTCGCTGCTCTGGCTCGACGTGGACTTCCTCGAGCACTTCAACGACTCCTACGGTCACCCCGCGGGCGACGACTGCCTGCGACGGATCGCGGAGGCCCTTCGCGCGGCGTGTCGGCGGCAGACCGACATGGTGGCGCGTGTCGGTGGGGACGAGTTCGCCGTGCTGCTGCCCGACACTCCGAACGACGGCGCGCGGATCGTCGCGGAGTCGGTGCGCGCGGCCGTCGCTGCGATGCGGCTCCCGCACCGCCACTCGACGGTAGCGCCTCACGTGACGGTCAGCGTGGGGGTCGCGAGCGTGGGCGACGCCGAGGCTCGCGCGCCCGAGGACGCTCAGGCGCTGCTCCAGGTGGCCGATGGGGCGCTGTACCTCGCGAAGCAGCGCGGACGGGACCGCGTGGCGGTGGCCCCCGACGAGGGAATTCCGTCGTGAGCCCGGACACCTACCGGGAGCTCGTCGAGTCCATGCCGCACCTGGTGTGGACCTGTGACCACGAGGGGCGCTGCGACTACCTCAGCCCACAGTGGGTCGCCTACACGGGCGTGCCGGCGCTCGAGCAGCTGGGCTTCGGCTGGCTCGAGCAGCTTCACCCCGACGACGTGGAGTTGACCCAGGAGCGCTGGACGGCCGCCGCGACGGCCGGGCGGCCTTTCGACACCGAGTTTCGCATCCGACGCCATGACGGCGCGCACCGCTGGTTCAAGACCCGGGCCGTCCCGGAGCTCGACGACGCGGGCACGATCGTCCGGTGGTTCGGCACCAACACGGACATCCAGGAGCTGAGGGACGCCCAGCATGCCGAGTCCGCGCTCGCGAGCGAGCTCGAGCGGCGCGTGGCGGAACAGACGCGGGAGCTGCGCGCGGCCAACGATCGGCTCGGCACCCTGGCCATCCAGCTCGAGACCGCGCAGCGGATCACGCGGGTCGGGAGCTGGGAGATGGACGTCGCGTCCGGAAGGGTGGACTGGTCGGACGAGCTGTATCGCGTGTTCGGGCTTTCCCCGCAGGAAGGCGCGCCGCCCTACGAACAACAGACGAGGCTCTTCGCGCCGGAGTCCTGGGACCGCTTGACGGCGTCGGTCCAGCGGAGCGTGGAGACGGGAGAGGGCTACGAGCTGTTCTTGACGGCCATCGACGTCGAGGGGCACCGCCGCGCCACCGTCGCGCGCGCCGAGACCCTGCGCGACGCCGAGGGTCGAGTCGCGAAGCTCGTCGGCACCTTCCAGGACATCAGCGACCGGGAGCGCGCCGCGACGGAGCTGCGGAGGCTCAACGAGCGGTTCCAGCTCGCCGCCGGCGCCGCCCACATCGGCGTGTGGGAGTGGGACCTGGTCGACGACTCCCTCGTGTGGGACGACACGATGCACCGGATCTACGACACGGACCCGGAGACCTTCGGCGGCGCGTACGATGCCTGGCGGTCGGCCCTTCATCCGGAGGACCTGGCGGCGGCCGAGCAGCTCTTGCAGGACTCCGTGGCCGGCACGGCGGAGTTCCGGACGATCTTCCGGATCGTCCGCCGTGATGGGGAGGTCCGCTACATCCGCGCCGAGTCCGACATCGCGCGCGGGGCCGACGGCCGCGCGCTGCGCGTGACCGGGGTCAACTGGGACATCACGGACCAGCGCGTCGCGGAGATCACCCTTCGGCGCGCCGAGGCGGTGCAGCGCGGCATCCTGGAGGGGGCCGGGCTGTCGATCATCGCGACCGACCCGGAGGGCCGCATCAGCCTCTTCAACCCGGCCGCGGAGCTGCTGCTCGGATACCGCGCGCAAGAGCTGGTCGGCGTGGCCACCCCCGGCGAGTTCCACGAGGACGAGGAGGTCGAGGCGCGTCGCCGTGAGCTGGAGGAGGAGCGGGGCGTCGCCGTCTCTCCGTTCGAGGCGTTGGTGAGTGGGTCAGAGTGCGGCGCCCCGGTCGCACGAGAGTGGACCTACGTGCGCAAGGACGGCAGCCGGGTTCCGGTGTGGCTGGTCGTCAGCACCCTTCGCGACGGAGGGGAAGTGGTCGGCTACCTCGGCGTGGCCGCGGACCTGACGGATCGCAAGCGGAGTGAAGCCGAGCTCGTCTCGCTCAACCGGCTCCTCGCCCAGCGCTCCAACGACGCGGAGGCAGCCAGCCACGCCAAGAGCATGTTCCTGGCGAACATGAGCCACGAGATCCGCACCCCGATCGGCGCGATCACGGGCGTGACGTACCTGCTCGGCCGCACCGCGCTCACCGAGGAGCAGACCCAGCACGTCGCCACCATCGAGCGGTCCACGCGCTCGCTCCTGGGCCTGGTCAACGACGTCCTCGACCTCTCGAAGATCGAGGCCGGGCAGCTCAGCCTCGAGGTGGAGTCGTTCCCCCTCCCGGAGGTGCTCGACGACCTCGCGCGGCTCATGGCGGCGTACTCGGCGGACAAGGGCCTCGAGCTGATCATCGAGTGCGACCCCGACCTGCCCGAGCAGCTGCTCGCCGACCGCGTCCGGCTGATGCAGATCCTGGTCAACCTCGCCGGGAACGCGATCAAGTTCACCGACCGTGGCTCGGTCCGGGTCTCCGCTGCGCGGGTCGGCGAGCAGCTCCGCTTCGAGGTCCAGGACACCGGCGTCGGCATGGACGCGGCGCTCTCCGCCCGCATCTTCGAGCCCTTCACGCAGTCCCGGGGCGCCGCCTCTCGGCCCGGCGGCACCGGCCTCGGCCTCGCCATCGTGCACGAGCTCGTGACCCTCATGGAGGGCGAGATCGGGATCTCCAGCACGCCCGGTCGAGGGACACGCATCTGGGTGGACGTCCCCCTGCGCGAGGCGCCGGGGGACAGCAGACGGTCGAACGTCGCGGCACGACGCCTGCTCCTGGCCGTCGCCCACGACGCGCAGCGGAGCGTGCTCGCCGATCACGCGACGGCGCTCGGGCTGGAGGTCACCGTCGCGCGCTCGGGCGGGGCCGCGCTGGCGGCGCTCGCCCAGGCCGACCGCGCCTTCGACCTGGTGGTGCTCGACTTCGAGCTCGAGGATCACGACGGCCTCGAGACGCTCGAGCGGCTCCTGCAGCTCCCCGTGACGCGTCCCGCGAGTGTGATCGTCGCGGGCGGCGAGGTGATGCCCGGTCTCCGAGAGGATCCGCGCGCCACGCTCGCGGACGTCTTGCTGGCGAAGCCGATCACGCCTTCGCTGCTGCACGACGCGCTCGTCCGGGCGTCCGTGGTCCGCAGCGGCTCGGCCCACGTCGCCCCGCTGGAGCCCATCAGCGCCGCGGTGCAGAGGCTGCCCGGCGTCAGCGTGCTCGTGGCCGACGACAGCGACGTCAACCGAACCATCGCGCGCCGAATCCTGGAGCTCGAGGGCGCGACGGTGACCGAGGCGGCCGACGGCTGGGAGGCCGTCGAGCAGGTCACCCGGGGCGCCACCCCGATCGAGGCGGTGCTGATGGACGTGCAGATGCCCATCGTCGACGGCGTGGAGGCGGCCCGCCTGGTCCGACAGGACCGCCGCTTCGCGGAGCTGCCGATCATCGCGCTGACGGCGGGCGCCTTCCGCTCCGAGCGCGAGCGCGCGCTCGACGCGGGCATGACGGACTTCATCACGAAGCCCTACGACCCCGAGACGCTCATCGCGAGCGTGCGCGCCCATGTCAGTCGCGCGCGCGGCGCGCAGGTGGGCGTCGCGACCCGCGTCGGGGGCGTGGAGCGGCGAGACGGCTGGCCGACGATCGACGGCATCGACGCGCGCGAAGCGGAGACGCGGCTGGGCGGGGACACGGAGCTGTTCCGTCTTCTGCTCGGGCGGCTTCGGGAGGACATCGGCGCCGCCCGCGGATCCCGACTGCTGTCGGGCGATCGGCGCGTCAGCAAGGCGTGGCTCCACAAGCTCCGAGGCACGGCGGGCAACCTCGGCGCGCGTCAGCTCCGACTCCGGGCCGGCGAGGCCGAGCGCGCCATGGCCACCGAGGACGACGCGCTGCTGAGCCCGGCGATGGAGGCGCTGAACGCGGAGATGCAGCGCGTCGTGGACGGCATCGACCGCGCGGATCTGTGGGAGCATCGTCGCCCCCCGGCGGCGACGAGCGAGAGCCCGCCCCTCGATCCGACGACCGTCGAGCGCGCGATGCGCCTGCTGGAGGAGCAGAGCTTCGGCGCGGTCGATGTCATCAAGGAGGCCGCGCCTGCTCTCGCCGCGCGTCTCGGGGCGAGCGCGTTCGCCGACCTCCAGACCGCCGTCGCGGGGCTCGACTTCGCGACCGCGCGCGCGCTCCTCGCCACGCTGGGCCCGTCGGCCGCCGCCGGCTGAGCCCGACGCGCTCCCCCACTCCCAGCGACGGGCGTGGCCTGGCGGGAACGGGAGGAGGGGCGCGCTCAGCCCCTCCAGCGAGCCAGTCTCGCTAGGGCCCGCGGACGCCCGTCGCGTCTTCGTCGGAGACCGTGATGCGCTCGGTGCCGACGGTGCGGCCCTCGACGAACCAGAGGATCAGGCCGACGACGCCGAGGCCGATGGCGCTGCCGAGGAACACGTCCGAGAAGGCCGCGACGGTGCGGGCCTCGGCGAGATCGGTCTGCTGGCGGGAGGCGGCGTCGACGCCGAGGCCGATGCTCACGCCCAGCGACGCGACCGCGAGGCCCCAGGTGATCCAGGTGAAGATCCGGTCGGCGCGGATGGCGCGGTAGCGGGTCTCGGGGACGAGGTCGGCGTAGGCGGCGGTGGTCACGCCCGCCTCCACGCTGACCTCGGAGCGGAACGGCACGTAGCCCTCGCGCAAGACCGCGAGGCGGTGGCGCCCCGGCGTGACGTCGCGCGGCTGGTCCCAGGGCGTCTGGCCCGCGGACGCGCCGTCGAGCTGCACTTCGGATCCGTCGCGGTTGGCGCTGAGCCGGAGGGTGCCCTCGGTGGGGGCCGACTGGGCCGCCGCGCGCGCCGCCTCCGCGCGCTCGCGGAGCGACTCGATGTGGGCCTCGACCTGCTCGCGGTCTGGGGGGTCGACGCGGTCTCGCAGGTACCGCTGGTAGTGCTCGATGGCCAGCTCGTACTCGGACAGCTCCTCGTGGGAGCGAGCGATGTTGAACCAGAGGTCGGCGCTCGGCACGAGCTGCGCGGCCACCTGGAAGCTCTGGATCGCGTCGCGATAGCGGTGCGCGCGGAAGTGCTCGATGCCGGCGAGGAAGTTCTGGCGCGCCCGCTGGGTCGCCTGGAGATCTTCCGGCTGCGTGTCGTCGGCCTGCCCCTCCCCGGGCTCGGCCGGAGGCAGGTCGTCCTGCGCCTGGGCGAGCCCCGCAGAGGCGCCGAACGCGAGGAGAGTCGCGGCGATCGCGACGCATCGAGCAAGCCGGGACGAGCGAGTCTTCACGTGATGAGAGGAGAATACCGGAGGCCGTGGCCGGAGGTCCACCGAAAGGCTGGTCGCAAATCCGGCGCGCGGGCTCGTGGCTGCTATGATCGCGGGCCGTGTCGCTCTGGCTTCCACCTCTGCGCGCTCCGCTTCGAGCTCGAGCGTGTCCCGGTCGCGAGCGGAGCGCCCCGCGGTGAGCGCGCGCTGGCGTGTCTGGTGCGATGAGGCCGAGCTCGCGGTCGAGTGCGCCCGCGCCGCCGAGGCGATCGGGCTCGACCTCGAGCCGTCCATCGATCCCGGCGCGGCGGAGCGATGCCGGGCCGCGACCGCGGACGGGGAGCGAGTGGCCCTGGCGCTCGCCCGACCGCCCCAGGCGGGCGCGCTGGTCGAGCTGGCCACGGCGGCCCGGCTCGCCGAGCGGGCCGTACCGGTCGCGCTGGTCACGGGCGATCCCGAGAGCGACCGCCTGCGCTGGCTGGCGGGCGACCTCGGCCTCGTCGCGGTCGGCGAGATCGAGCCCCTGCTCGCCGCGCTCGCGCTGCTCGACACGCGCTCCGCGCATCCCTGGACCGCGTCCACGCGTCGCCTGACGCCGCTGGACCGCAAGCGGCTGGGGGACGACGCCATCACCACCGGCCGCGGCGGGGGCCGCCTGCTCCGCGCCGACGAGGGACGCCTGGGCTGGGCGTCGAAGGGGACGGATCCGAGCGCGGTCCTGGGCTCGCCGCGCGCGGTGGGCGAGGCCCTCCGGGCGTGCCGCCTTCGCACGCTGGCGATGCCGCCCGCGCGGGCGGTCATGGAGGGGGTCGATCGGGCCGCGGTGCAGGAGGTGATCTTCGGACCCCCGCGCGCGCTGTCGGACCCCGCCAGCAAGGCCGCGCTCGATCCGTACGGGCTCCCGATGCCAATCGAGGAGTTGTGCACGAGCCCGTCGCGCGCCGCGAGCGAGGCGGCGCGGCTCGGCTTCCCGGTCCGGATCTCGCTCGCCAGCCCGGATCTGCGCTTGTGGGACCACCCGGATCTCGCCGTGGACGGCGTCGACAACGCGGCCCGCGTCCGCGACGTCTATCGACAGATCATGGCGATGGCGAGCGAGCGTCAGCCCGACGCGCGGCTCCTGGGCGTCCACGTGACGGCGACCACGACATCGCAAGCGATGCTGCGGGTCGTCGCGGAGCCGCTGCCCGACGGCCTGGTGCTCGCGGAGATCGGGTTCGCCGATCCCCACGGCCGCGCGTCGGACGACCGCACCGTGACGGTGCTGCCCGCGAGCGTCGACGCGATCGAGCGCGTGCTGGGACGGCTGGCGGGCGCGCCGCTGGTGCTGGGTGGAGGGGCCGCCGCCCGTCGCGCCGCGGTGCACGCGATCTGCGACACCCTGCTCCGGCTCGCCGCCTTCGTGGACGAGCATCGCGCCGAGGTGGAGCGGGTGGAGCTGAACCCGATGGCGCTCCTCCTGGACGGCGCGACCGAGGTCCGCGAGGCCTGCGTCACCGTCGGTGACGCGTTCCTACGAACGCTCGAATCGCCCCGCCCGCTCGGCGAGATGTGACGGCGACGAACGGCACGCCGTTCGTCCTCCCCGTACTCACCTTCGAAGAGCGCTCACGCCGTCACTCGGCGGTCTCGGCTCCTACCGCGTTGTCGGTGGAGAAGCCGCGCTGGCCCTCTTCCACGACACACTCACCGCAGAGGATTCCCTCGCAATGAGCGCCGTCTTGACACGAGAACGGGATGATCTGCGCAAAGCGCGCAATGATCAGGTACACGACGAGCAGTCCGCCCACGACCACCACGCCTTTGATGGCGGGGCTCATATCTTCCCACATTGCAGTCGCCTCCTTGATGCGAGCCGGTGGCGAGAGTACGGAAGCACTTCGCGCCGGGTCAACTACTACGGCACCTTTTGCGGATTGTTGAACTCGGAGCGCACCGCGACGCCGCGAGGTCACGGAGGAGCGACGGATGAGCGGAGCGGGGGACGGCTGGATCGACAGGGCGCGGGCGGCCGCGCGCGTGGCGTTCCGCAGCGGTCTCGCGTTCGACGCGCGCCCGAGCGCGCTGGTGGAGCTGGCCCGCGTCCGGCTCGCCGGCCCCCTCGGCCTCCCCGCGCTGTTCCGCGTCCACGCCGCCTCGCGCGGGGACGAGACGGCGATCGTCTACGAGGGACGCGCCCTCTCCTGGCGCGCGCTCGACGAGCGCGTGGATCGACTGGCCGCGGGTCTGGCCGCGCGCTGCGGCGTGGGCCCGGGCGACGCGGGCCTGCTCGTGCTCCACAACCGCCCCGAGGTCCTCGAGGCGCAGGGCGCGCTGGCGCGGCTCGGCGGCGCGGCGGTGAGCGTGAGCTGGCGCTCCACGGAAGAGGAGCTGAAGTACCTGGCCTCGCACTCGGGCGCGAAGGTCGTGTTCGTCGAGCCGGAGCTCGCCGATCGCGTCCGGGATCTAGGCATCGCGCAGGAGTGCGTCATCACCGTCGGGCCCGCCGAGGACGCCCCCGACGGCGTCACCGCCTACGAGCGGCTCGTGCGAGACGCGCACCCCACCCGACGCGACGGCGAGGAGGGCTCGGTCGTCATCTACACCAGCGGGACGACGGGCAAGCCGAAGGGCGCCGTGCGCACGTTCCCCAAGGAGATGATCTGGGCGATGCTGCACGTCTTCGACGAGCTGCCCGTCCGGGTCGACGATCGCCACCTCGCGGTCTGCCCGATGTACCACTCGACCGCGTTCGGCTTCATCGGCTTCACCCTGACGCTCGGCGGCGCCGTCGTCATCGAGCGCGGCTTCGACCCGGAGCGCTTCCTGGCGCTGGTCGAGCGCGAGCGCATCACCACGACCGCGCTCGTCCCGACCATGCTGCACCGGCTCCTCGAGCTGCCCGCGTCGGTCCGCCGGCGCTACGACACGCGCAGCCTGCGGGCGGTCTTCTCCGGCGGCGCGCCGCTGTCGGGGGCGCTCGCGGAGCGCGCGATCGCCGAGCTGGGCCACGTGCTCTACAACTTCTACGGCTCGACGGAGACGGGGCTCAACACGCTCGCGACGCCGGAGGAGCTGCTGCGCTCTCCCGGCACCATCGGCCACCTCATCGCAGGCAACGAGGCGCGCTTGCTCGACGACGCGGGGCGAGAGGTCGCGCCCGGGGAGACGGGCGAGCTCTACGTGAAGAACACGATGCTCGTCTCGGGCTACCACCGGGACGACGAGGCCACGCGCGCGTCGATGCGGGACGGCTTCTTCTCGGTCGGCGACCTCGCCCACGTCGACCGGCACGGCCTGTTCCACATCGACGGCCGCAAGCGCGACATGATCATCAGCGGGGGCGTCAACGTGTATCCGGCCGAGGTCGAGGAGGTGCTGCACCGGCACCCCGAGGTGGCCGAGGTCGCGGTGGTCGGCGTGCCCGACGACGAGTGGGGCGAGCGCGTGCGCGCGTGCGTCGTGCCGCGCGCCCTCCCCTTCGACGAGGCCGACTTCATCGCGTGGAGCCGCCGCCAGCTCGCCGGCCCGAAGGTCCCGCGCGAGGTGATCGTCCTGGACGAGCTGCCGAAGAACCCCACCGGCAAGGTGCTCAAGCGCGATCTGCGCGCCGCGGCCCGGGACTGAGCGCGGCTCAGGTGGGGGTCTCGACCCGGCCGCCGGGGCGCATCGCGAAGCGCTCGTGGGTGCGCGGGTGCACGGGCTCGGGGCTCGGCCAGGGCCAGCCCCCGAACTGGGTGCGCTGGTAGTCCGCGTAGGCCTGGCGGATCTCGAGCTCCGTGTTCATCACGAACGGGCCGTGGCGCGCGACGGGCTCGCCGATGGGGCGCCCCTGGAGCACGACCAGCTCGGCCGGCGTGTCGCCCGCCTCCAGCGCGAGATCGGACGCGCCGCGCACCGCCACGTGGTGCCGCGCCGGCACGTCTCGTCCCCCCACCCGCAGGCCGTCGCCGACGAAGAAGTAGAGCGCGCGTCGTACGCCGTCGGGCGCGGCGGGGAGCACGGTCCGGGCGCCCGGCTCCATGGCGATCGTGAAGATGCCGACGTGGTTCTCGGCCGCCGACGCCCACGAGTGAGGCGGCGGCGCGGGCGCGGCCAGACCCTCCATGCGGCCCGCGACCAGCGTCACGCGCGTCTCGCGACCGGCGCCGTCACGGGTCACGCGCGCGGGGATGGTGGGCTGCCAGAGCATCGAGAAGTGCGGCTCGACCATCTTGTTCACGGCCGGCAGGTTGAGCCAGATCTGGAACAGCTCGAGGGGGTTGTCGCGGTCGGCGCGCAGCAGCGGGAACATCTCCGCGTGCTGGATGCCGCCGCCCGCCGTCAGCCACTGCACGTCCCCGCGGCCGTAGCGCGCGGTGGCGCCCATCGAGTCGGAGTGATCGAGCAGCCCGCGGCGCACGACGGTGACCGTCTCGAAGCCGCGGTGCGGGTGGCGCGGGAAGCCCGGCACGACCTCACCGTGGTACATGCGCCAGTCGAGCCGCTCGTCGAAGTCCCGGCCCATGCGGTGCCCCGCGAGCGACTCCGCCGGCCCCATGCGCGCGTCACCCCGCGGGTAGTCGTCGTCGTGATGCATGCAGAACAGGAAAGGGTCCTGCGTCTGCCAGGGCGTCGTGAGCGGCTCGACGCGGAGCACGGCGTCGCCTCCCGTCGGATCGGCGGGCGGCCGCTCTCGGTTGGAGGGACGCGCCAGCCGGCCGCGCGGAGACTCCCCGTCGCAGCCGAGGGCCAGGCCCGCTCCGCCCGCCGCCAACAAGCCGATCGCGCGCCGCCGTGAGAGCTCCGAAGTCATGACGGTGGTATCGGACCGCCTCGGCCCCCCGTCAATCCAGCCGACAGCTCACGCGCTCAGGATGGGCCGGAGGTGTCGGCCGGTGTGCGACGCCTCGCACGCGGCGACCTCCTCGGGGGTGCCGCTGACCACGACCGCGCCGCCGCCGTCGCCGCCCTCCGGGCCGAGATCGATGACGTGGTCGGCGCGCCGGATCACGTCGAGGTCGTGCTCGATCACCAGCACGCTGTTGCCCTGCGCGACGAGGTCCTCGAGCGCCGCGAGCAGCACCTCGACGTCGGTGAAGTGCAGGCCCGTGGTCGGCTCGTCGAGCACGTAGAGGGTCCGCCCGGTGGCCTTGCGCGCGAGCTCCTTCGCGAGCTTCAAGCGCTGGGCCTCGCCGCCGCTCAGGGTCGTCGCCGACTGGCCGAGGTGCACGTAGCCGAGCCCCACGTCGACGAGCGCCTTCAGCTTGTCGCGGATCTTCGGGATCACCTCGAGCAGCTCGAGCGCCTCCTCGACCGTCATCGCGAGCACGTCGGCGATGCTGTGACCGCGGTAGCGCACCTCGAGCGTCTCGCGGTCGTAGCGGCTCCCGCCGCACTGCTCGCAGGTGACGAAGACGTCCGGCAGGAAGCTCATCGAGACCCGCAGCACTCCGTCGCCGGAGCACGCCTCGCAGCGGCCGCCTTTGACGTTGAAGCTGAAGCGACCCGCGCCCCAGCCGCGGGCGCGCGCGTCAGGGAGCGAGGCGAAGAGCTCGCGGATCGGGCCGAAGACGCCCGAGTAGGTCGCGGGGTTGCTGCGCGGCGTCCGCCCGATCGGCGCCTGGTCGATGGCGATCACCTTGTCGAGCTGATCGAGCCCCTCGAGCTTCGCGTCGATGGGACCGACGCTCGCGTCGTGAAGGGCCGCGCGCAGGATCGGCAGCAGCGTGTCGATCACCAGCGACGACTTGCCCGAGCCGCTCACCCCCGTGAACGCGGTCAGCACGCCGAGCGGGATCTTCACGGTGTCGCCGCGCAGGTTGTGGGTGCGCGCGGCCTTCAGGGTCAGCCACCCGCTCGCGCGCCGCCGACTCGAAGGCGTCTCCGCGATCTCGCCCCGCAGGTAGCGCCCGGTCGACGACACCTCGCTCTTCGCGATCTCGGCCGGCGTGCCCTCGGCCACGACCTCGCCGCCGAGTCGCCCCGCGCCGGGCCCCATGTCGATGACGTGGTCGGCGGCCCGGAGCGTGTCCGGGTCGTGCTCCACCACCAGCACCGTGTTCCCCGCGTCGCGCAGCCGGGTCAGGGTCTCGATGAGGCGCGCGTTGTCGCGCGGGTGGAGCCCGATCGAGGGCTCGTCGAGCACGTAGAGCACCCCGACCAGCGCGGAGCCGATCTGCGTGGCGAGCCGGATGCGCTGCGCCTCACCGCCGCTCAGGGTCGCCGCCTTGCGCTCCAGGCTCAGGTAGCCGAGCCCGACGTCGACCAGGAAGCCGAGGCGCGCGCGCACCTCCCGCACCAGCCGGTCGGCGATCTCGGCGCGCTGCCCCTCGAGCTCCAGCGCGTCGAAGAACACGCGCGCGTCGGCCACGCTCATCCCGGTGACCTCGCGGATGTTGCGCCCGCCCACCGTGACCGCGAGCGCCTCCTTGCGCAGCCGCGCGCCGCCGCACTCGGTGCACCGACGCCGCTCGACGAAGCGCCCCAGCTCCTCCTCCAGGAACTCGATCGCGCCCTCGGGGTCGGCGCCCTGCTCGCGCTTGCGCTGCGCGTAGTCCTCCGCGCGCTGCTCGAGGAGCGCGAGCACGCCCTTCCAGTCCTTGGCGCCGTCGAGGATCTGCGTGCGGTGCCGCTTGCTCAGCTTCTTCCACGGCTTGTCGAGGTCGACCTTCAGCGCCGAGGTGAGCTGCCGGGTCATCGCGCGGTGATAGGGCGCCTTCGGCTTGCCCCACGGGGCGAGCGCGCCCTCCGCGATGGACAGCGAGGGATCGGGCACGACGCGCGCCGGGTCGAAGGTGCGCTCCTCGCCGAGCCCGTGACAGGTCGGGCACGCGCCCTCGATGCTGTTGAACGAGAAGGTCTGCGGGGTCAGCGCCGCCAGCACCGGGCCGTGCTCCGGGCAGGCGAGCCGCTCGCTCATCAGCAGCTCCTCGCCGCCCCGGACGACGACGCGCACGCGCCCGTCCCCGAGCGAGGTGGCGAGCTCCAGCGACTCGCTCAGCCGGGTGCGCACGCCGCTCCGGATGGAGATGCGGTCCACCTGCACCTCGAGCGTGTGGTCCTCGTCCGGATCGGGCGCGAGGTCGTCGCCGAGATCGCGCACCTCACCGTCGAGGCTGACCCGGACGAAGCCATCCTTGCGCAGCCGATCCAGCTCGCGCGCCCAGTCGCCGCCCTCGGGCCGCGCGATCGGCGCCTGGATGGTGAGCTTCGTGCCCTCCCCGAGCGCGAGCACCCGGTCGGTCATGCGAGCGATGGTGAACGCCTCGATCGGACGATCGCAGACCGGGCAGTGGGCCTGGCCCGCGCGCGCGTACAGCAGGCGGAGGTGATCGTAGATCTCGGTGACGGTGCCGACGGTGCTCCGCGGGTTCTTGCTCGCGCTCTGCTGGCGGATGGCGATGGCGGGCGAGAGCCCCTCGATCAGCTCCACGTCCGGCTTGGGCATCTGGTCGAGGAACTGCCGCGCGTAGGCGCTCAGCGACTCAACGTAGCGGCGCTGCCCCTCGGCGTAGATGGTGTCGAAGGCGAGCGACGACTTGCCCGAGCCGCTCGGGCCGGTGACCACGGTCAGCCGGTCGCGCGGGATGCGCACGTCGACCGAGCGGAGGTTGTGCTGCCGGGCCCCGCGCACCACGAGATCGGTCAACGCTCGCCCTCCGTCAGCGCCAGCGCCATCCGCAGCGCCGCCTCCATGCCCGCCGGGTCCGCGCGGCCGACGGCGTCGTAGGCCACCCCGTGATCGACGCTCGTGCGCACGAACGGGAGGCCCCAGGTCACGTTCACCGCCTCGCCCCAGTCGAGCAGCTTGGACGCGATCGTCGCCTGGTCGTGGAACATCGCCACCACGCCGTCGACCTCCCCCGCGCTCGCGCGCCGGAAGGCGGTCTCGGCGCCGGTCGGGCCCGACACCCGCGCGTCGGTCTCGCTCCGCGCCGCCTCGACCGCGGCCGCGATGACGTCGCGGTCCTCGGTGCCGAAGAGCCCGTCCTCGCCCGCGTGCGGGTTCAGCGCGCCGACCACGATGGACGGCCGCGCGTACCCGAGGCGCGTCAGCGCGTCCGCGAGGTGCAGGATGGCGCGCTTCACGCGCGGCACGGTGATCGCGTCCGGGACGGCGCGCAGGGACAGGTGCGTCGTGGCGAGCGCGACCCGAAGGCGCGGGCCGAGGAACATCATCGTCACGTCGTCGTCGGCGAGGCCGGCGCGGCGCGCGAGGTGCTCGGTCTGTCCCGTGAAGGCGACGCCGCTCCGCTCGATGGCGGCCTTGCTCGTGGGCGCGGTCACGATGGCGCGCCCCTCCCCCGCCAGGGCGCGGTCGATCGCCGCGTCGAGCGCCGCCAGCTGGGCGCGGCCCCCGGCGTCGGTGGGGCCCGCCGCGCTCACCACCGCCTCCGGCAGGGCGCCGGTGTCGACGATCTCGAGCCCGCTCCCCGCGAGCCGCGCGGCGTCACCGAACAGCACGCAGGGCCAGCCGCAGCCGCCGGCCGCCTTCAGGCTGATCTCGGGGCCGACGCCGGCGGGGTCGCCCGTCGGGACGAGGAGCGGCTTCTTCGCGAGGCTCACGGAGCCTTCATCTTGTAGCCGACGCCGCGCACGGTCTCGATGGGCAGCGCGTCCTTCCCGAGCTTCATGCGCAGGCGCCGGACGTGGATGTCGACGGTGCGGCTGCCGCCGTAGTAGCTGACGCCCCAGACCCGCTCGAGCAGCTGCTGGCGCGAGAAGACGCGGCCGCGGTTGCTGGCGAGGAAGCGCAGGAGCGCGAACTCCTGCTGGGTGAGCTGCACGGGGCGGCCGTCGACCTCCACCTCGTGCGCCGCGACGTCGAGGAGCACCCGCCCGACCTTGATGCGCTCCTGGCTCTCGAACTCGCTGCGCCCCCACTCGGCGCGACGGATGCGCACGTACAGCTCGACCGGCACGTAGGGGACGAGCACGACGTCGTCGAAGGCGTCCGAGGGCTTGATGCTCTGGATGGCGTTGACGGTCACCGCGAGCAGCACCGGGACGTCGACCAGCGCGCTGATCCCGCGCAGGCGCATGAGCGCGGCGCGGCCCGCGTCGACCTCGTCGATCGCCTCCACGAGCACCGCGGTGGGCGGATCTTCGACGATCTCCGGCGCGTCGAGGCGGTCCCACAGATCCGCCTTGCGAACCCGACATCCCAGCTCGCCGAGGACCTGGGCGCCGCCCTGTTCGCGTTCGACGACGTGGGGCGAGCCGACGACGAGGATCCACATGACGCGCCGCGACGTTAGTCGTGGGATCGCTCACGCGCAAACCCACTCGATGCCAGCGGGGTGTAAGGGGACCGGGCGCGCCGCGTGCTTGACCCGCCATGGCGAAAGTGGCTTCATCCACGGGCCGCGCGGCCCCGTCTTGGCTGCAGGGCAAAGAGATAGACGTTGGCTTCCAAGACCTGGAGACTCGTGGTCACCAAGATCGGCGATTCGACGCCGCTCTCGGAGGCGCGCGTCGACGCGAGCAACTGGATGACCGCGCTCACCCTCGCCCGAAACGAGATCGGCGAGAAAGGTGGCGTTCCTCCGGGGGCGAGCTGTTCCGTCGCGCCCGACGGCAAGGTGACCATCCAGGACGCGGTGGCGCGCAAGACGTACGTGCTCGCGCCCTGGGTCGAGGAGTCGCTCGCGCCGGCCTCCACGCCGCGAGGTCCGCGCGTCCCGTCGGAGCCGGTGCCGCGCCCCGGCTCCGTTCCGCCGCCGAACGCGGAGGGTCGCGTGAGCGTCCCGAAGCCGAGCGATCCGCCGCCCGCGGCCAAGGTCTCTCCCAAGCGGACCATGGCCTACGACGCCCGGGAGCTCGGCCTGGCGGCGCCCGCCAAGCCCGCCGCGTCGCCGTCCAAGAAGACCATCGCCTACGACGCCAAGCAGCTCGGCCTCTCGGCGCCCGCCGAGCCCACGTCCAGCGGCGGGTCAGCCTCCACCAACGCGGCCCCCGCGAGCGCGGCTTCGACGAGCGCGGCGCCGGAGAAGGCCCGCCCGAAGCCGGTCGCCAAGAAGACCATCGCGTACGACGCCAAGGAGCTCGGGCTCACGCCTCCCTCCGCCGCGCCCACCGAGTCGGCTCCCTCCGAATCAGCGCCCTCCCAGTCAGTGCCGTCCCAGTCAGTGCCCTCCGAGCCGCCTGCGAAGAAGGCGGCGTCGCCCGACGAGAAGAAGTCGAAGCCGGTCGCCAAGAAGACGATCGCGTACGACGCGAAGGAGCTCGGACTCGCGGCGGCCAGCCCGGCCGCCGAGGCTGCCCCTGCCCCGGAGCCGGCCCAGGCGAAGCCCGCCAAGGCGCCGGTCTCCAAGCGGACGATCGCGTACGACGCCAAGGAGCTGGGCCTGGGAGGGGATCGCTCCACCGTGCCCGACGCGGCCCCGCCCGAGCAGGACGCGCCCGAGCAGGACGCGCCCGAGGGCTGGGGGCTCCTCCACGCGCGGGACGAAGAGCCCACCAAGGAGACGCCGCTCTGCTACCGAGAGCGCACCTTCGTGGTGCCACCCGGAACCACGCCGCCCGTGGCCGAGGCGATCCTGATGGCGCGCTTCGACGAGCTGCAGCACGACCTCGCGGAGCGGCCCAAGGGCAAGCTCGTCAACATGGCGGTGTTCGATCATCGCTGGGAGGAGCGGCCCGAGCGGCCTCCCCTCGTCACGCTTCAGTGGAAAGACTGGCGCGGCGCCCCGGTGATCCGCCAGCAAGGCGCGCCGGCGGCCTCACCGTCCCAGCCCGCGCCCTCGCAGCCGCCCACCGCGCAGCCCGCGCCCTCGCAGCCCCCCGCCGCGCAGCCCGCGCCTTCGCAGCCCCCCGCCGCGCAGCCCGCGCCCTCGCAGCCGCCGGTGGCGCAGCCCGCGCCCTCGCAGCCCCCCGCCGCGCAGCCCGCGCCGTCGCAGCCGCCCGCCGCGCAGCCCGCGTCCTCGCAGCCGCCCGCCGCGCGGCGATCGGAGCCGGCGCCGCGTGGGGTCGACGATCGGCTCGCCAACGCGTTCGAGGCGCTCCAGGACCTCTTCTTCCTGACGACGCCGGTCGAGGGCCTCGACTTCGTGCTCGAGCTGCTCGCGGACCTCGTTCCGTCCGAGGCCAGCAGCGCGTGTCTCTACGACATCAACAGCGACGAGCTGCGCTTCGTCGCCCTGCGCGGGCCCGGGGCGCCGGAGCGACAGGGCGAAGGCGTGCCCCGGCTCTCGGGGTTGATGGGCGCGGCCGCGACGAGCAGCGAGGGTGTGCTCCTCAGCGAGAACGTGCCGCACGACGTGCGCTTCGACCCGGGCGTCGACGGGCGCATCGGGCTCGAGCCCGTGACGATGGCGCTCATGTCGGTGACGCACCAGGGTCGCCTGCTGGGCATGATCCAGCTGATCAATCGCCAGCAGCAGGCCCAGTTCAGTCGCGCGGACGCGAACCTCATCGCCTATGTGAGCGAGAAGCTCGGCGAGTTCCTCTACAGCGCCCGCATGCGCTCCGACCAGCGCCGCGCCTGAGCGCGCCGCGGGCCGGACCACCCGTCGCGCCGCGGCTCAGCGCTGCGCGAGGAGCGCGCGGATCTCCTGCTCCATCTGGCGGGCGTCGCCGGAGCGGTAGCCCTCGTGCACGTGTCGAACGACGCCGCTGCGGTCGATGATGAAGCTCGACGGCATGCGCGGCGGGCGGTAGCGGCCCGCGACGGCGTGCGCCCCGTCGTGCACGATCGGGAAGCTCACCCGGTGCTCGCGGAGGAAGCCGCGGACGTTGCCTTCGGTGCGATCCTGGGAGACCCCGACGATCTCGAAGCCCTGGCTGCGGTACTGGGTGTACAGGCGCTCGAGGACGGGCATCTCCTCGGCGCACGGCTCACACCACGAAGCCCAGAAGTCCACGAGCACGACCTTGCCGCGCAGGCTGGCCAGGGTGATCCGGTTCCCGTTCAGATCGTTGAGACCGATCTCGGGCGCTCGCTCGCCGGCCCGCAGCGCGAAGGCGCTGGCCGCGACGAGGAGCACCGCCACGAGGGCGGCCACGGAGGGAAGGTGATTCAGCAGACGTGAAAGTCGACGCATGACCTCTCTCGGACGACGGGCGCGAGCGGACATTCACCCGCGCGGTCCGAGAGTCTACATCACTCGTCGAGCGCTTCACGAAGGTAGTCTGGCAGCGCCGTCGGCGGCTCCCGGAAGCGTCGTCCGTTGACGAAGAAGCTCGGCGTCCCGTCGACGCCCAGACGCTGGCCCTCTTCCTTGTCCGCGTCGATCTGCTGCTGCGTGGCCGCCGCCTGCATGTCGGCGACGAAGCGCTCCACGTCCAGCTCGAGCTGCTCCGCGTAGCGCTCGAGATCCTCTTCCTCCAGCTGCCGCTGGTGCTCGAAGAGGAGGTCGTGCATCTCCCAGAACTTGCCCTGGTTGCCGGCCGCCACCGCCGCGCGCGCGGCCGGCATCGCGTGGGGATGGCTCGAGAGGGGGAAGTGCTTGAAGATCAGCCGGACGCGACCTTCGAAGTCGCGCAGCACCTGCTGGAGCACCGGGTGCGCGCGGCCGCAGTAGGGGCACTCGAAGTCGCTGAACTCGACGATGGTGATCTCGGCCATGGGAGAGCCGCGGCTGGGCTCGTCCTCGACGTCGATCTCGACCGCGCCGTCGCGACCGTAGCGGAGGTCGTAGAGCTCCTCGATCTCCTGCCGCTCGTAACCCTCTCGGATGAGGCGGGAGAGGTAGCGCGAGGCGGGCACGCAGGTCCGGCAGCTGCGGCCCTCGGAGACGCAGCGGCCCACGCTGACCGGCTCGCCGCAGGGCGAGAGCTGGTCGTTGATGAGCTCGACCCACACGCGCTGCTCGGCGCGGCTGAGGGCGGAGGTGTCGACCTGCTCCAGGCTCTCGACGCGCGGGCCCTCCGGCGGGCGCTCCTGGCCCTCGCTGCCCGAGCCGCCTCCCGTGTCGGTGGCGCTCCCGCCGCTGCAGCTGGCGCCGAGCGACATGAAGCCCAGAAGCGAGAGGGAGAGCAACCGGAGGCGGGGCGAGACGGTCATGGGCTCGCGCACTCTAGGAGCCGACACCGTCGCCGTCAAGCCGTCGGCGCGCCCGAATTCCTGGGTCATATCAACCGGTTGGCGCACCCGCGAGAATCCAGTCGGCGAGCCGTCGGAGCGATCGTGCGTCGAGCGCCGGGTCCGGCGACGGAGGCATGCGCTCCCCGGCCGCGTGGGGGTCTCCGAGCGCCTTGTAGAGGAGATAGCTGCGCGCGGGCTGTCCCTGCCCCGCGACGACGTCGATGCGCGCGAGGCCGTCGAGCGAGCTCGCCCCGTACCAGACCCGATCGCGGGCCCCCACGCGCGTCTGCACGGCCGGCACGCCGATCGCCGTGCGCGCGACCGCCTCTCCGCTCGAGAGATCGAGCCCCAGCGCAGGCGCGGGGCCGACGTGACAGCCTTCGGAGGCGCAGCCCGCGAAGAGCGGGGCGACGTCCGCCCACGTGGGCGCCTCCGGCGGAGGCTCCCACACCGCGTCCTCTCCCGTCTCGAACGTGATCACGGTCCGGGACGCCATGGCGCGCCCCTCGAGATCACGCAGGCCCTCGAGCGTGAGTCGGTAGCGGGTGGCGGGGTCGAGCTGCGCCTGCGGCGACACGAGCAAGACGCGATCGACCGGATCGAAACGGAGCGCGAGGAAGGACCCGCGCGTCCCGCTCTCGAGCGAGACGCGGCCACGGTTCACGTCGCGCGGGAACAGACGGCGATCGAAGAAGACGCGAAACGGCCCCGCTCGGTCGGCGTCGCCCTCGCCATCGGCAGGGGCGGCGCCGAGCACGACGGGGCCGTCCTCGGGGATGAGGTCCGGTGGGACGTCGCAGGCGACGAGCGAGGTGATGATCCCGAACGCCGCGGCGACGACTCGCACCGGTTTCCTCGTCAGCTCTCCGTGTAGAGGCCGAGCTGATGGCGGATGGTGTCCTCGGTGATCCCCACCGGGATGTGCTCTTTCAGACAATCCGCGACGGTGATGAGCAGGTCGTCGATGCCCTTGTCTTCGATCAGCCGGGCGAGGAGCGCGCGCGCCTCACGGCTGTCGTCGTCGCGGAGGAATTGCCGCACCTGCTCGATGGTCACCTCGCCCGCGAAATCGATCTGAGCGTTCTGAAGAAGAAAACGAGCGAGCTCTTTCACGCAGATCCTCCGTTTCCGGTTGACGGTGAGAGGTTGTAGACCCCCGGCCGCTCCATACGCAAGGGGGAACCGCGCAACGAGGGACAGGGGCGAACGCAGGCGCCGCTGCCTCCCGAGCGCTTTGGATGGTAGCTTCGGGGCATGAGCAGTCGCCGGATCCGGGTGCTCGCGACCGCCTTCGCCGCCGTCCCCGGCTCGAGCCCCCAGGGCGCGTCCATGATGTCGATGGTCGACGGGCTGCGCGCGGACCTCGATCTCGTGACCGTGAAGACGGAGGATCTCGCCCACACCAAGCGCATGGGCGACGCGCGCATGTTCCGGGTCCCCGTCGGGAGCGCGCCGCTGCCGGAGCAACGCGAGGCCTACGGACGCGCCGTGCGGCGCCAGCTCGAGGCGGAGCCCTATCGCGTCGTGCACGCGTTCGATCCGTGGGCCGGGGCGATCGCGGCCGAGCATCCGGCCCCGGGTCGGCTGCTCGTCTACGAGGTCTCGTCCTTCCCCGAGCACGCGGACGCGGAGGGCTGGATCGAGGCGCATCGCGCGACCCTCGCCGCGGCCGACCGGGTCTGGGTGCCCACCCTCGCGATGGCCGCGGCCCTCTCCGAGCGAGGCCTCGAGAGCCGCGTCGACGTGGTCCGGCCCGGCGTCGACGTCAGCCGGTTCGACTGGATGGAGCCCACGCCGCCCAGCACGCCGAGGCTCCTCTATCTCGGCGGCTTCGGGCCCTCGCGCGATCTCGAGACGCTCTTGCTCGCGCTCGAGAAGGTCACCGCGCTCCGCCCCGTGCGCCTGATGATCGCGGGAGACCGCGCGCGCGAGCGGCGCGACGCGCTGCGGGAGCGGGTGACCGAGCTCGGCCTCGAGGCGATCGTGACCGTGCGCGGAGAGCCTCACGCCCGCCGCCTGCCCGAGCTCATCGCCGCCGCGGACGTCTGCGTGGTGCCGTCCCTGGGCGCGGCCATCGAAGGCCTCGTCGAGCTGCCGCAGCCCCTCCTGGAGCCTCTCTCCTGCGCGCGCCCGGTGGTCGCGGCCGACGTGCCCGGGGTCTCGGAGCTGGTGCGCGACGAGGTCGAGGGCCTGCTGCACCCGGCCGGCAACGCCACCGCGCTCGCCGACGCCCTGCTCGAGGTCATGCGTGACTCCGTGTTGCGGGAGCGGTTGATCCGCGGCGGCTACCGTCGCGTCCGTGACGAGCTGACCGCCGGCGCGCGGCGACGACGCGTGCGCGCCCTCTACGAGGTGCTGGTGCCCGGCTCGCAGCGCGCGGACCCGTGGGAGGAGAGCTTCGACGAGATCACCGGGTTGTTCGAGCTGAACACCGGCGCGCTGGAGCTGCTGCGCGAGGGCGCGGACACCCTGGCGCCGCCGGACATCGACACGGACGAGACGCGCGCGCCGAGAGCCCGCGACGAGGAGACCAAGCCTCGCGCGGAGCGCCCACGCCGGACCGACACCGACACCCACCCCGGGCTGGTCGTGCCGGACACCGACCCGGGCCGGCGCTGATTCACTCTCTCAGCCGCCGCAGCGCATGCGCAGCGCCTCGAGGTCGCCGTGGCAGGTGCGGCACGCGCGCGCGTTGCCCGAGAGCGCGCCGAGACAGGAGGCGGCGAAGCCCGGGGGGTGTGGGCTGACGCCGGCGCCGATGCCGAGCGCCCCGTGGCACTGCACGCAGTCGCGCTCGGCGTGGCAGCTGGCGCAGGCGTTCATCGCGCGGCGCGCCTCGAGGCCGTGCAGCACGGGCCCACGCACCCAGACCGCGTTCGGGGGGTGGTAGCGCGAGGTGGCGCGCACCGCGGGCGCCGCCATGGTCGAGAGGCCGAGGCGGGAGTGGCACTCGGTGCAGAACCGCGAGGTCTCGTGACAGCTGGTGCATCGCGGCTGATCCCGGCGGGCCTGGGCGACGTGCGTGGTGAGGTAGTCGCCCGGATGCACGCGCCGCGGGCGGACCCGCCCGTCGTGGCAGTCGACGCAGTCGGACTCCTGGTGGCACTCCGCGCACAGGCTGCCCTGATCGGCGCCGACCCAGCGATGCCGCACGAGCCACTCGTGATCGTGCCGGGCGCTGAAGAGCCAGTCGGGCGGGTTCAGCTCGCCCTCGGGGAAGCGCGTCCGGAGCATCCCGTCCGGGCGCGTGAGGTGACAGGTCTCGCACTGCGCGGGTGCGCTCGCCTCCGCGGCGAAGCCGGGCGGCCCGTGGCACTCGAAGCACTGCCGCATCGTGGGGAGGTTCGCGCGGGTCGCGACGCCCACCTGCCCGACGCCCTCGTGGCAGGTCAGGCATCGCATCCCGTTCTCCACGTGCGTGCGGTGCGAGAAGCGCAGCCGCGCGGTCGGGAACTCGGACGCCGGCACGAGCTGCTCGTCCCGCTCCCCGAAGCCGACGTGACAGGTCGCGCAGCGGGTCGCGCGGTCGGGCGCCTCGCGGTCCAGGTCCTCGGCGTGGCAGGGCTGGCAGCTGTCTTCCCGCGGGATGAGGTGATCCTCGACCCGCTCGGACAGCCCCGCCCCGCGGTGACACCGGACGCAGCGCAGCTCCGCGTGGGCCGGCAGCGCGTGGTCCATGCGAAGCGCGATGCGCTCGGGCGGATAGATGACCGGCGAGGGGAGCCGCGGCACATCGGTCGCGGCGGCCGGCGGGCGGCTCTGCCCGCGCGCGCCGCGCTGCACCCCGAGCGTCGCGGCCGCCGTCAGAGACAGCGCCAGCGCGGCCCACGCGAGTCGTTCGCCCAGGCGCCCTCGGATCACCGCCATGTGTCCACCCTCAGCGCGATGACCCCGCGGAAGCGGTGGCCCACCACCCGGCTCGTCGCGTGCTGGAGCTCCGCCAGCACCAGCGTCTCGGGGCTCAGCCGGAAGCGCCCGCTGAGCACCTCGGAGACCACGGTCCCGTAGAGCTGCTCCCGGTTCGGGTCGTCGAAGTGCCAGACCGAGACGTCGAGCCCGAGCTCGAGCCACCCGAAGAGCGGCCGGCGCACGTCGAACGACACGCCCGCGAGCGGGCCGAGCGCGCCGCTCCAGGCGAAGCCGCTCGCGCCGAAGCGGAAGCCCTCCCAGCGCGCCCGGAAGTAGCCGTCGACGCCCGCGTCCAGGTCCTCCCCGTAGGGCTCGCCCAGCTCGGCGCGCCGCCCGCGGAGCGCGCCGCCGATCGTCAAATCGTCGGTCACCTTCCAGCGCGCGCCGAGATCCGCTTGATCGATCGGCGCGACCACGAACCAGGCCCAGATGCTTCCCGGGTCGAAGCGGGGGACGTGCCGGCTCACCCCCGCGCTCACGAGGAGCACCTCGTCGCCCACCGCCGCGCGCCCCGACGCCGCGATGACCTCGCTCGTCAGCAGGTCCCAGACCCCGTTCGCGTCCAGTCGAAGCCACTTGGCCGGCTGGCTCGACGCCGCGCCAGAGACCCGCGAGAGCACGTCTCCGTCGTCCTCCCACATCTGCCGGAACCCGAGCCGCAGCTGGAGCCCGCGCCCCGGTCCACCCGCCACCGAGGCGCCCGCCACCCACGTGTCGATGGGCGGCTCGGCCCACGGCACGTCCTGCGCGTCCAGCCGGACGGTCCCCGCGAGCTCCGAGCGCGGGGTGCCCGCGAGGCTCGTCCCCCGGACGAGGAGCCCGCCGAGCGCCTCGAGGCGGAGCCAGGAGGTCGGGACGGCGCGCACGGCCAGCCCGTCGAAGCGGGCGAAGCCGATGTCGTCGAGGACCAGCTGGCGCCCGAGGCGCGCCGCGGCGCCCAGGGGCAGCCCGCTCACCTCCGCCCAGACCGCGGGCACGTCGAGCCGCGTGTCCGCCGCGAGGGGCTGCCACGCGCCGGGGTCGTCCGCGTCGACCGCGTTGACGCAGAGCTCGCGGTCCAGGAGGCACGTCTCGCCGAAGTCCTGCTCGAGGCGCAGCTGCGCCTCGGCCGTGACCCGCGGCACGCGGCCGTCCTCGTCCGGCTCCTCGAGGTCGTGGCTCAGCCGCAGGGCGAGCCGCGAGAGCAACCGGCGCCGGGCCCAGAAGGCGCGCGCGCCGGGCGAACGGACCTCGTAGACCTGGAAGCTCGTGTCGGTGTCGAGCTCCACATCGAGGGCGGCGGCGGGGGCTCCCATCGCCAGACACGCGACGGCGCACACCGCCGCGCTCGCGGCTCTGGCGATCGGCCGTTGCGGCACGTCCCGCGCTACGCGTCGCTCGAGCGGCGCGCTCCGTAGCGCTCGGCCAGCGCGTCGTCCCAGGCGTCCGCGAGGCGGCCGACGTTTCGGATCATGCCGTCGACCTCCGAGCCGTCGAGGTCCTGGACGGAGCGCTCGGTCACGACCACGACCTCCTCGCCGCTGATCGCGAACGCGGCGCCGACCAGCTTGGACGCGTTGGCCTCGAGCAGCTCCCTGCACAGCTCCGGCAGACGATCGGGCGCAGGGAGCTGGACGACGGGCGCGACGACACGGAGGCGCCCCTCCTTCAGCTCGTCCGTCGGCGAATGCACCGCGATCAGGATCCGCGCGCTCCCTCGCCGCAGCGCGAACGCCACGTGGCCTTCTCGCTGGGTCCGGCTCGCCGCGGGATCGATCCCGAGACCCCGGATGGTGTGCTCGATCAGGCCGACCGCGCGCTCGACGTCCGCACTTGCGCTCATGCGTCGATCTCCGTCGACCAGCCGCCCCCTGTCAAGCGCCCGTTGGCGCGACCTGCTCTGGACGGCGGCGCGACGGCGGCCCAAGCTCGGCCCAGCCGTGCTCGACGCCGCCTTCGAAGCGCTCTCGCTCCAGCTCACCGACGCCGACGGCGGCGCGGATCTCGATCGGGCCCGCGCCACCTTCTGGGCGCGCACCGGCGAGTTCGCGCTCGAGGACCCGTTCTACGAAGCGCGGACGCGCGCGCTCTTCGACTTCTGGCTCTGCGACTGGCGGAGCGCCGACGGCTCGAGGCCGGCCGCGCGCAACCGGGACCCGGAGCTGGCCGCCGTCGCCGCGGCGTGCCCGCACGCCGAGCGCGGCCTCTTCCGCGTCGTCGAGGAGGCGCCGCTGCGCGTGGAGGAGCTGCTCTTCGGCGCGGCCTTCCGGCTCCCCGCGGTGGAGGCGAGCGGGCGGCTGCGCGCCGGCGACGTCTTCGACGGACGTCTGCTCGTCGTATCAGATGAGATCCAGGTCACTCCAGGTCTCCTCTTCCACCCGCCGGAGACCCACGAGGCGCTCGACGCGCTCCTGCCGGACGCGCGGGAGCTGGGCCTGGAGCGGGCCGACATCCTCGACGGGCTGCTCCGGATGCGGATGCGCCTCCACCGCTTCACCAGCATCCGACCGCGCCACATCTACCGCCTGGACGCGCTCCTCGAGGCCGACATCAACAGCGCGGGATGGGCGCGAAAACAACAATCATCTCAGGCACCTGACAGCTGAAGCAGAATCTAGCTTCAGGTTCATCGGGCGCGGCGCCAAAGCAAACGGCGCCTCCGGTTTCCCGGTGGCGCCGTTGGGTCGGAGGGCTCGTAAGCCGAGTTCTGTTCCCGCGGCCGTCACCGGTTCGCGGGTGGTGATCATTCATCTACGATCCGCGTTGCCACGGACCTCCAGCGACACGACCCGGAAGCTCGGGCGGGTCACCCTCGAGCGCTTCCCTATTCGGTCTTGCTCCGGATGGGGTTTGCCGTGCGGCCGACGTCACCGCCGACCCGGTGAGCTCTTACCTCACCCTTTCACCCTTACCGCGTGGACCTCGAGGGTATCGAAGACGACGCGGCGGTCTGCTCTCTGTGGCACTTTCCTGGGGGTCGCCCCCACCAGCCGTTAGCTGGCATCCTACCCTGTGGAGCTCGGACTTTCCTCCCGCGCGCCCGCCGAAGCGAGCGCGCCGGCGATCACCCGAACCGCTCCGACCCCGCTGAGGTAACCCGCCCCCACCCCCAGCGCACGCGAAAAGTTGACCCGTTCGCCGCCGTCGATACGGTCGGCGGGTGCGACGACTCCGCCTCGCGATCGCGATTGCGCTCCTCGGGATCGGCTGCGCCGATCCGGCGCCGAGCGTGTCCTCGTCGGTGGACGCCGGCCCGGCGCGGGGAGCGCCCGTGACACCGCCCGCCGCGCCGCCTCCGCCGCCGGCCCCCCCGGCGCGCCCCAGCCCTCGCGCCGCCGTGACGGCGCGCGCAGGCGACGTGGTCTCGATCGAGGCCGGGACGCTGCACGTCGGCAGCCGCCCCGGCGTCCCCCATCGCCGCCCGAGCGTCGAGGCCGACCTGAGCCCGATCGAGCTCCCCGCGTTCGACATCGATCGCCTCCCCTACCCGAACGACCCCGCGGCGCCGGCCCAGCTCGCGGCCACGCGCGCCGAGGCGGCGCAGCTCTGCGAGGCGCGAGGAAGGAGGCTCTGCGACGAGCTCGAGTGGGAGCGAGCGTGCCGCGGCGACGGCACCGACGAGTGGCCGACCGGCGCCGCGATCGACCTCGCGGCCTGCGTGGCCGATCCCGTCAGCTGTCCGTCCTCGACCGGCGTCCTCGATCTCGGCGTGCGCGCACCCGAGTGGACGGCGAGCGACGCCGACGCGCGCCTGGCCCGGCTCGAGCGCACCGCGGTGGTGCGCGGCGGTCGCCCCGACTCGAGCCCGGCGTCGCACCGATGCGGGGCGCGCCACGTGAAGAACCCGGCCGGCGGAGGACGCGCCCTCGCCTTCCGCTGCTGCGGCGGAGAGGCGCCCGGCGTCGCGTATCCGGACGTCGGCGTCCGCCGCATGTGGCGCGACCTCGAGGACGTGAGCGACGCGCGCTGGCGGGAGATCCTCGGCGCCGTCCCGGAGCTCGCCCCGTACGCCTCCGACTTCAGCGCCTACGGCGAGACGGCGGCGCTGCGGGCTCTCGCGCGCGGCGGCGCCAGCGAGTCAGACATGCAATGGGAGCTGACGCGCCATCCCTTCGCCTGGTCGCCCTCGACGGGGGAAGAGGTCTGGATCGTGTCGGGCGCCGGCGGCGGGGTCTCGCTCCTCGCCGCGCTCTATCCCCACCCGGACGGCAGCTTCAGCCACGCCGCGAGCTTCCTCGTGCGAGAGGAGGAGCCGCCCCCGTTCGCGGTCCTGCGCACGCGCGCCGCGCGCGGGGAGCTCCTCTGGTCCACGTGCTGGGGATGCGCGGGCGAGAGCGGCGTCGTTCGCTTCGACGAGGACGCGACGATCGTCATCGCCCAGCAGTAGCGCGGCGTGACCTCGCTCCTTTTCGCCCCGGCGGCGCCATGATACCCGTGCGACATGCGCTACGGACGAGTCGAGCACGGCGGCCGCGCGCGGTGGGCGCGCTTCGAGGGCGAGCGAGCGGTCTTGCTCGACCGCGCGCCGTGGGACGGCGGCGAGCCGGACGGCGAGACCACCGGAGCCCGCAAGCTCGCGCCGGTCGCGCCGAGCAAGATCGTCTGCGCGGGCCGGAACTACCGGGCGCACGCGGAGGAGCTGGGCAACGAGGTGCCGAACGAGCCGCTCCTCTTCCTCAAGCCCCCGAGCGCGCTCATCGCCTCGGGGCAGGACGTGGTGTGGCCACCCGCGTCGGAGCGCGTCGACTACGAGGGCGAGGTCGCGGCGGTGATCGCGCGACGCATGAGAGACGTCGACCCGGCCGCGGCCGCCGCGGGCGTGTTCGGGCTGACCTGCGCGGACGACGTCACCGCGCGCGACCTGCAGCGGGCGGACGTGCAGTTCACCCGAGGCAAGGGCTTCGACACGTTCTGCCCCGTCGGGCCCTGGATCGAGAGCGAGCCGCCGCCCCTCGACGCCATCACGCTGCGCACCCGGATCGACGGCGAGCTGCGGCAAGAGGGCCGGACCGACCAGATGGTCTGGGGCATCGCGGCCTTGATCTCGTTCATCAGCGGCGTCATGACCCTCGAGCCGGGAGACCTCGTGTTGACCGGCACCCCGGAGGGAGTCGGCCAGCTGGCGACCGGGCAGACCGTCGAGGTCGAGGTCGAAGGGGTCGGGACCCTGCGACACGGGGTCCGCGCGCACGGCTCGGCGCCGTAAGAATCTTTACGCCGGGCCTCCAGGCCCACCCTCGGGCGCGGGCATCCTCCGCTTTTCTTTGCTAATTTCGCGCGGTTCACTCGCCGGGCACGGTGGCACGCCCCTTGAGTGAGACGCCGACCCAGACGTCCGGCGGGTCTCATCCCCGCCCATGGCAGGAGCACCCGTGATACAGACCCGTCGATTCGTTCGCCTCAGCTCGATCGCGCTCGTCGCGCTGGGCCTCTCCGGGTGCTTCGAGAGCCACGGGATCGGCGGAGACGTCCCCCGAGACGGCGGCGGCGTCGTCGTGCTCCCGGACGGCCGCGTCATCCGGCCCGACGGCTCGGTGCCGCCCGACGACGGCGGCGTCCGCTTCGACGGGGACGTCGTGCTCGACAGCGGGCCCGAAGCCGGGATCGATCTCGACGCGGGCCCCGACGCCACGACGGGCCGCGACGCAGAGCCGCCCCTCCCGAGAGCGCCCGACCCGACGAGCTGCCGGATCGAGCCGGACATCTTCCCCTTCACCGACCCGGTGATGGAGACCCGCTGGCCGGACGGCATGATCACGCACAACGCGTCGGTGCACGTCTGCGCCACGCCGGTCGTGATCGACGTCGACCAGAGCGACGGCGTCAACGATCCCGTGGTCGGGTTCATCAGCTACGCGACGCTCCGGGGCGAAGAGCGCGGCATCCTGCGCATCTGGAACCCGCGCACGCACACCACCATCAGCCACCCGACGAGCGAGATGGAGCTCGGCATCTTCGAGGCGACGGGCAACATCGCGGCGGGCGACATCGACGGCGACGGCTACGCGGAGTTCGTCGGGATGGGCGTCTACTCCGGCACCATCGCCGTCAACCACGACGGCTCGCTGCTCTGGCACTCCCCCTACCCGACCGTCACCGACCGCGGCGAGCGCTGGGCGCGCACGATCGGGACGACCATCTCGCTCGCAGACCTCGAGGGCGACGGGACGGTCGAGGTCATCAGCGGGCGCAACGTGCTCGAGGGCATCGACGGAACGCGGCGGTTCACCGGAGACTCGTCGATCACCACGCGCGGCACGAACGAGTTCCTCGGCCCGATCAACTGCGTGGCCGACCTCGACGGCGACGGCACGCAGGAGATCGTCGCGGGTCGGACCGCGTTCCGATCCGACGGCACCGTGATGTGGAACCAGACCGGGATGGGCGACGGGCTCTGCGCGGTCGCGGACGTGCTCACGACCAACCCCGGCCCCGAGGTGATGCTCGCCGCGCGCGGTTACCTCTACATCCTCAGCGGCGCGGACGGCGCCATCCTCTGGACGCGCATCATCGAGGGGCGCAGCTCCATCTCCGGCGGCGTGGGCGGCGCGCCGACCGTCGCGGACTTCGACGGCGACGGCCGCCCGGAGATCGGCATCGCGCACGGGGGCCGCTACGGCGTCTACGATCCGAGCTGCACGGGCACGGGCACGCCCTCGGGCTGCGCGGCGCGCGGGCTCCTCTGGTCCACCCCGACCGGCGACGAGTCGTCGAGCGGCACCGGGTCGAGCGTCTTCGACTTCAACGGCGATGGCCGCGCGGAGGTCGTCTACAACGACCAGTACTTCTTCCGCGTGTACGACGGCACGAACGGCCGCGCGATCTTCGAGCACGCCAACAGCTCGCGCACCCGCACCGAGAACCCCGTCGTGGCCGACGTCGACAACGACGGCGACGCCGAGATCGTCTTCAGCAGCAACGCCGAGGCGGGCTTCATCCGCGACTTCTGGACCGACCCCGGGGTCGAGATCTGGGGCGACGCGCGGGGCCGCTGGGTCGGCGCGCGGCGCATCTGGAACCAGCACACCTACCACATCACCAACGTCGAAGAGGACGGGACCATCGCGTCGCCCGAGGCGCAGAGCTGGACCGTGCTCAACGCCTATCGACAGAACCTGCGCGAGGGCGCGGACGTGCTGGTGGTGCCCGACCTGTGGGGTGGCCGCGGCAGCTACGAGTGCCTCCGCTCGGGCCGCGCGCGCATCTCCATCGAGGTCGCGAACTACGGCCTCGAGCGGGTGGGCGCGGGCGTGGTCGTCGGCTTCTACCGCGACCGGCCGGGCCTCGGCGACCGCGTGGGCGAGGCGCGCACCACGCGCACCCTCGAGCCGATGGGCGACAGCGAGGTCATCACCTTCGAGGTCGATCTCGCCGGGGAGGTCGTCGACTACTGGGCCAAGCTCGACGACCCGACCGACGTGATGGGCGGCGCGGTGGCCGAGTGCCGCGAGTCCAACAACGAGGTCCTGATCTGGCGCCCCAGCTGCCCCTGAGCCGCTGCCTCGACCCCGGCGCCCGAACCGACTCGTGCCCCCGCGCTCGAGCCCGCGTATCCTGCGGCCATGAGCGACGAAGACGACGCCGAGCGGGAGCCCGCCGCGCCCCCCACGGACGAGGCGCGGCAAGCGAAAGACGAGCTGTTCGAGGCCATCGACCACTTCAAGAGCGCCGCGTCGATCCTCTTCCAGCGGGCCACCACCGACCCCGCGGTGAAGAACGCCCGCAAGGAGGCGGGGCGCGTCGCGAAGAAGCTCGGCGACGCCGCGGAGCCCCTCGCCCGGCAGCTGACCGACGAGCTGGGCCGGCTGACCAAGGACGTCATGGACACGGTCGAGGGCGCGGTGGGCGGCGCGGTCGAGGGCGCCAAGCGCAGGTCACGCACCTCGCCTCCGCCGCCCACCGAGCCTGACGAGGCGGAGTCCGACGAGGAAGAGTAGATCAGCCGAAGAGCCGGCCGAGGCGCTCCCCCAGCGTGCCCCGCGCGTAGACCGCGCGGAGCGCGCGCCGCATGCCCGACACCATCGCGGGCTGGTAGGGGAACCAGAAGGGGTCGCGCGCGGGCATCGGGATGCGCTCCGTCCCGAGGTGCTTGGCCTCGCACATGCCCCGCAGGCTCTCGGCCCCGTGGATCTTCCCGTAGCCGCTCGCCTTGACGCCGCCGAAGGGCGCCTCGCTCACCGCGTATCCGATGACGACGTCGTTGACGAGCACCATCCCGGCGCGGACGCGCTCGGCGATGGCGCGCGCGCGCTCGCGGTCGGCGCTGAAGACGTACGCCGCGAGCCCGAGGTGGCTGTCGTTGGCGAGCGCGATGGCCTCCTCGTCGTCGGTGACGCGCATGATCGGCACGATCGGCCCGAAGATCTCCTCGCGCATCACGGCCATGTCGTGCCCGCAGCCGGTGAGCACGGTGGGCTCGAAGAACTGGCCCTCGCGGTCCGGCCGTCCGCCCCCGCAGCGGAGCTGCGCGCCGCGCGAGACCGCGTCTTCGATCAGCCGGGTGGCGTTGTCGATCTGGGGCGGGAAGATGATCGCCCCGAGGTCGACGTCGCCCAGCGGGTCACCCTGGCGCAGCTCTCGGGTCAGCGCGACCACGCGCTCCACCAGGCGGTCGTAGATGCCGCCCTGGGCGTAGACCCGCTCGACGCCGATGCAGACCTGACCCGAGTTGGCGAAGCCGCCGAAGACGACCGCGCGCGCGGCCCGCTCGAGGTCCGCGTCGTCGCAGACGATGACGGGCGCCTTGCCGCCGAGCTCCATCGTCGCCTCGATCAGCCGCTCTCCGCACGCGGCCGCGACCTTGCGCCCCGTCTCGACGCCGCCGGTGAAGACGACCTTGTCGACGCCCGCGTCGATGAGGGCGGCGCCGGTCTTGCCGTCTCCGGTCACCACCGAGAAGAGATCGTCGGGCAGTCCGGCCGCGTCGTAGAGCTCCTTGGCCTTGAGCGCGATGAGCGGAGTGACCTCGCTCGGCTTGAGCACGACGCCGTTGCCCGCGACCAGCGCGGCGAGCACGTCCCCCATCGGGATCACGAAGGGGAAGTTCCAGGGAGAGATGATGCCCACGACGCCCCGCGGCGCGTAGAGCACCTCGGCCCGGCGGTGCTTCAGGAGGTGCAGGTCGAGCTCGCGCGGCGCCAGGATGCGCGGAGCCTCTCGGGCGTACCACGTCGCGAGGTCGGCGGTGATGAAGACCTCGTGGGTGAGCGCCTCGGCTTTCGGCTTGCCGCACTCGCGCGCGATGAGCTCCACGACCTCGTCCGCGCGCCGCACGATCTCGTCCCGGAAGCGGCGGATGCGCTCGCACCGCTCCTCGATGGGCAAGAGCGCCCACGCCTCCTGCGCGCGCCGCGCCCGGGCCACCGCGTCACGGACGCGCTCGGCGTCCATGACCGGCACCTCGCCGAGCAGCTCCCCCGTGGCCGGCGCGTAGCTGCGAATCGTGCCCTGCGGCGCGTCGACCTGCGTCCCCTCGCCTCGTGCCTGCGTGATCCAACCCATGCGGATCACGCTAGCAGAAGCCGCGCGCCGGGCGTGAGCCGCTACTCGCCGAGGTAGTCTTTGAGCCGCGCGATGTCCTGGATGGCCGAGAGCTTCGCGAGCCCGGCCGTCTCGACCTGCCGCACGCGCTCGCGGGTCAGGTTCATGATCTCGCCGACCTCCTCGAGGGTGATGCCGCCGCGGTCCGCCACGTCGAGGGCGCACGTCTCGGTCATCTCCCAGACCTCGAGGTCGGGGAAGTTCACCTTGATCGACCCACGCACGGGGTGGACGTCGATGTAGAGGTGGTACTTGCACGACACGTACGGGCAAGGCCGCTCCATGTCGACGCAGTCCGCGCGCGTGCGCGGCTTCCAGTAGTCCGTCTCCGGGTAGAGCATCTTGCCCCGGTTCAGCTCGGTCTTGCTGAGCCGCCGGATCGAGATCGTCCGCGCGCGCGCACGACTGCGCCGCTTGCGGCGACCGCGCTTGCGGCGCGGCTGCTCGTCACCTTCGCTCGGCGCCACCGTCTCCGGCTCTGCCAACGCCAGGGCCAGAGAGCCTTCGGCACGCGGCTCGCCCACCGCCTCCGTCTGCTCGCTCGCCATCTCCATCGCCCCTCGTTCGTCCGCCATCGTTCCTCCCATCGAGCGCGTCCTCCCTGAACGCACCCATGGACATCAGAAGTCTCGTTGACCGTCGCCCGGACCCACCCGGGCGGCTCCCTACACCACCGCCCGCGCCATCCGAGCGCGCAGCGACATTCGTTTCTCGATCCCCTCGAGCCGGCCCATCAGCTCCACACCGAGCTGCTTCGCCTCGTCGAGGTGCTTCTTGGCGAGCGCGTCGACCGCGTCGCCCTCCCGCTCGCGCTGCGCGAGCACGCCCTCGACCGCGGTGAAGATCTTGTCCAGCCGCCGAGTGAGCTCCTCGAGATCCCCGCGCACGAAGAGAAACTCGCGCTGGATCTCGTCCATCGTGTAGCCCTGGCCCATGAGCCGCCGGATCTCGTCGATCTGGCGGACCACGGTGGCCGGGTAGAGCCCCTGCGAGCCGCGCCGCTTGCCCTTGCGGGCCACGCGAACGCTCCGGGGCAGCAAGCCGAGCTGCACGTACTTCCGAAAGGTCGCCTCGGTGAGCTTGCCGCCGCGCGCCGTGAAGGCCTCGACGATCTGCTGGACCGTCATGCCCTGCGGATGCGCGCGCTCGATCGCCACGAGCTCTTGCTCGCTCCAGCCGTCTCGCGTGTTTCCGGGGTGGGTCATGGCAGCTCGCTTCAGCGTGGGTGGGATCGGCTCGTTGGATCCAACCTTTCGAACGCCAGCGAATGTATTCCCTTGAATGGAATCGTGTCAAACAAAATGCGCAAGACGGGAACACTTAGACGTAAACACAGAGAAATCAGGCACTTGCCAGCCCAGTCCAGCGGGGTCCGGAGGGTCTCGAGGCCCGCATTTCGCGATCGCCTCGTACCGAAGACGATCGGCCAGCCGCGGGTCGTCGAAGCCGATCTCTTCAAGCGAACGCCGATCGAGTTGCCGCGGGTGAGCGCGAGCGGCAGGCTGCGGGCCATGCGATCTCTCGCCCTGGGTCTGGTCTGGGTGGCCCTCTGCTTCGGCTGCAGCGACGGCAGCCGCGGAGACGGCCGCACCGGCGAGTCCTGTCAGGAGGCGGACGACTGCCGTCACGGCCTCTGCGTGGCCGGCGTCGCCGGCGACGCGCCCGTCTGCACCATCAGCTGCGCCTCGACCGACGAGTGCCCGCGCGGGTGGGCCTGCTCCGGGCTCACCTCGGACAACGTGCTCATTTGCACCCAGGGCGCGCCGACGCCCTTCGGGGTGGGCGCGCGCGAGGAGTGACGTCACCGGGGGCACGGTCACCCGCGGGACGCGTCTCCAACCGTCCCGAAGAATCCCGTGGAGCGGGTGGCGGGCGCCTTGCTAAGGTCCGCCGCGTGAGCACACGCGAGACGGAGGCCCGGTGCGTCGGACTGGCTTAGGCGTCGCCCTGCTCGGGCTGGCGGCCATGGTCTTGCCCGCGTTCGAGGTCGCGCTCGAGGCGTCGCCCAACGCCCTCCCCATCGCGGGCGCCGCACTCTTCGTGCTCGGCGCCGCGCTCTTCGGGGTCGGGTTGGTCCGGGATCCGGCCGGCATCGGCGACCCACGGGCCTGGCGACGCTTCCGCAACAACCGCGGCGCGCTCGCGGGGGCCGTGCTGGTGCTCTTCGTCGGCTTCACCGCCTTCGTCGGCCCCATCCTCGCGCCGATGGACCCGAACGAGATCCACGAGAACGGCCTCTCGGACCGCGGCGAGCCCATCGAGCCCGACGAACAGTTCGTGCTCGGGACCGACGCCATCGGCCGCGACGAGCTGAGCCGGCTCCTCTTCGGGGGCCGCATCTCGCTCGCCGTCGCGTTCGGCGCGGTGGCCATCGCGGGGAGCTTCGGCTTCTGCGCGGGGCTCCTGAGCGGCTACTTCCGCGGCATCGCCGACGCGACGATCATCCAGCTGATCAACTTCGTGCTGTCGCTGCCCTTCCTGCTCGTGGCCATCGCCCTGAACCGCGTCATCGACGACCCGTCGCTCTGGGTCCTCTGCGTGCTGCTCGGCGGGCTCAGCTGGACGCGCCTCGCGCGGGTCACGCGGGCCAAGACGCTGCAGGCGCGGGAGCTGGAGTACGTGCAGGCGGCGCGGGCGCTGGGCATGAGCCACATGCGCATCCTCTTCCGGCACGTGGTGCCGAACGTGCTCGGGCCGGCCATCGTGCTCGGGACGACGCTGATCGCGGCGATGATCATCATCGAGAGCGCGATGAGCTTCCTCGGCCTCGGCGTGAAGCCGCCCACCGCGAGCTGGGGCAGCATGCTGCGCGACGGTCAGGAGTACATGGTCCACTCCCCACGGCTGCTCGCGTGGCCCGCGGTGCTGATCGTGATGACCGTGTTCGGGTTCAACCTCCTCGGCGAAGGGCTGCGCGATGCGCTCGACCCGAAGGAGTGAGGCCTACGCCGGCCTGGTGGCCATCGGGCTGTTCGCGCTCACGGTCGTCACCATCGGCTGGTTCATGCCGGACGCGCCGACGGGGCCCCGCTACATGGGCGCGGGCGCCGAGACGCCCCAGCGCGGCGGCACCTTCGTCTTCCACCACGAGAGCGACGTGCGCGGGTTCGACCCGCACAAGTCCTTCGACGAGCTGAGCAACATGGGCATCAAGCTCCTGTTCGAGGGCCTGCTCGACTACGACCGCGACACGATGGACCTCGTGCCCCGGCTGGCGCTCGAGGTCCCGGAGCCGAGCGAGGACGGCCGGACCTACCGCTTCCGCCTCCGCGAGGGGGTCCGCTTCGCCGATGATCCGTGCTTCGAGGGCGGGCGCGGGCGCGAGGTCACGGCCCACGACGTGCGCTGGTCGATGGAGCACATGCTCGCGACCGGGACCGCGTCTCCCGGGGCGACCTTCTACACGCTCATCGAGGGCTACGACGCCTTCCGCGCGGGCGAGGCGAGCCACGTCTCGGGCATCCGGGTCATCGACCGCCACACCATCGACTTCTCGCTGAGCCGTCCGGATCAGACCTTCCTCTACACGATGGCGATGAGCTTCGCGTACCCCGTCGCGCGCGAGGCGTACGCGCGGTACGGCGAGGAGATCCGCCGCCACCCCGTCGGCACCGGCGCCTACGTGCTCGAGGACTGGGAGCCGGGGGTCGAGCTGACCTTCGTGCGCAACCCCAACTACTTCGAGGAGGGGCGGCCCTGGGTCGACCGACAGGTGTTCGAGCTCAACCTCGACCGCGGCCCCGCGGTGATGCGCTTCCGCAACGGCGACCTCGACCACATCCATCGCCAGACCCCGAGCGACTACCTCGAGCTGCGCGACATGGAGGCCTGGGCGCCCTACCGGGTGGAGGCGCCGCAGCCGAACATCTGGGGCGTGATCATGAACTGCGATCTCGCGCCCTTCGACGACCGCCACGTGCGGCGCGCGGTGGCCTTCGCGATCAACCGCGCGCAGTGGCGCCGGGCCCGCGCGAACCGCCTCGCGCTCCAGGGCCAGCCCATCCCCCGCGTGCTGCCGGGCTTCGACCCGGAGCTGCCGGGGCGGCACGAGTACGATCTGGAGCGCGCCCGCGAGGAGATGCGGCTCGCCGGTCACCCCGACGGCATCGAGCAGGAGATCGAGGTCTGGCTCGGCGAAGGCGACACCGGCCGCCGCTACGGGGAGCTGATCCAGTCGGATCTGCGCGAGATCGGGCTGAACATCCGCATCAAGCAGGTGGCCTTCCCCATCTTCCTGCAGGAGACCGGCAAGCCGCGCACGGCACAGATGCTCCTCTCCGGCTGGTCGATGGACTTCCCCGACCCGGCGAACTTCCTCGACATCCTCTTCCACTCGCGGTCCATCCACGAGGAGGACTCGGAGAACAAGGCGTTCTACTCGAACCCGGAGCTCGACCGGATCCTCGACGAGGCGCGGGTCGAGCGAGACCGGCCGCGCCGCCTGGCGATGTACCGCGAGGCGTCGCGCATCCTCGTCGACGACGCGCCGTGGGCGTTCGTGTGGAGCGACGTCTCGATGGAGATGTGGCAACCCTACGTGCGAAACTACAGGCCTCACGCCGTCTGGGACAACTTCTACCGTGACGTCTGGCTGGATCTCCCGCGTCGCCGCGTCGCCATGCGCCCCACGAGCCCGCTCAACCGCTTCGCGGCCGCGCTCTCGCCCTTCGGGAGGCTCCGTTGACCGAGCTGATCCTCAAGCGGAGCCTCATCGGCGTCGTCATCGTACTGCTCGCGCTGACCAGCCTCTTCTTCGTCGCCAACGGCATCGGGGACCCGGCGGTGGCCACCCTCGGCGCGCGCGCCCACCCCGACCAGCTCGAGGCGTTCCGGCAGGAGCACGGGCTCAACGACCCGCTGCCGACCCAGTTCATGCGCTACCTCGGCGTCGTCCCCTTCGCCCCGCCGGTGGGCTCCGACGCGGAGCCGGAGTATCGGGGGCTCTTGCAGGGCGACCTCGGCCGCTCGTTCCGGGACGACCAGCCCGTGACCCGCGTGATCCTGCAGCGGCTCCCGCGCACCCTTCTCCTGAGCGGCATGGCGCTGAGCTTCGAGATCTTCCTCGGCCTGCTCATCGGCACGCTCGCCGCGCTCCGCCGCGGCACGCTGCTCGACACCGGCTTCATGGGCCTCGCCTACCTCGGGATCAGCATCCCGAGCTTCGTCTCGGGCCCCATCCTGCTGCTCGTGATGGCGTTCCGCCTCGGCTGGTTCCCCATCGGCGGCTACGGCGTCGGCTTCGCCGACCACGTCTATCACGCGCTGTTGCCCGCCTTCACGATGGCCATCCTCGGCGCCGCCACCTACGCGCGCATCATGCGCTCCGAGATGATCGAGACCATGCAGGCCGACTACATCCGGACCGCGCGCGCCAAGGGCCTCGCTCCCGCGCAGGTGGTGGTCGGCCACGGGGTGCGCAACGCGATGCTCCCCATCGTGACCCTGATGGGCCTGAGCCTGCCGTTCCTCGTCAACGGCGCGATCATCACCGAGGCCATCTTCAACTGGCCGGGCATGGGGCGGCTCGCCATCGAGTCCATTCACTCGCTCGACGTCCCGATGATCATGGGCGTGGTGCTCTTCGCGGCCGTGGCCGTGCAGATCGGCAACCTGCTCGCGGACATCGCGGTCGGCGCCCTCGACCCCCGCGTCCGCATGGGCGAGCGCTGATCAGCGACGCCGGGGGCGGATCGGGAAGACGCGGCGGGTGCCCTCCATGCGGGGCTGTCCGACCTCCATGTAGTCGAGCTTGATGGTCTTCCGCACGCCGGAGGGGAGCTTGATGACGATGCCGCCCTCCCCGTCCTCCTTCTCGACCTTGCAGAGCCCGAACTGGCGGTGCTGGATGAAGTCGCCCTTCTCCGGGATGGGCTCGTCCATGAACTCCGCCTCGCTCGTCTTGCGCTTCTCGGGGAGCGGCGGGGGCTTGAAGCCGACGGGGGCCTCGCGCTTCTTCTTCTTTCGCTTCCTCGGCGGTGGCTCGGGCTCGCGCGCGACCGGCCGCGCGACCTCGGGCGCCGCGCTCACCGCGGCCACGTCGGCCCAGCTCACCCCGCCCGACGACGGCGCGGCGCTCCGTTCTTCTTCCTCGTCGTCGTCCTCGTAGTCGTCGTCCTCGTCGGGCTCCTGCGTCCAGGTCTGCGTGGCCGGCTCCGGTCTCGCAGGGGCCGCGCTCGAGGGGGCCGCGCTCGAGGGCGCCGACCTCGAGGGGGCCGCCGCGCCGCTGCGGGCCTCGCCCTGCCAGAGCCACAGGCCCGTCGCGCGGTCCTTCTCCCGGGTGAGCGAGACGTCGTCGAAGCACTCCAGGTAGAGCTCCACCGAGAACACACGCGCCGCCGTGAGCCGGCCGCCGAGCACCTCGACCCCGTTGTCCGTGCGTCGCGACAAGGTCGCGTGCAGCATCGGATCCCCGCCGGAGAGGCTGCCCTCGAGCGAGAGGATCTCGCACGGCGCGCTGAAGCGCTGCGGCGGCTCCGCGCGGCGCAGCCCCTGGTCGTGCCGGTCCAGCTCGACCCACTCGAGCGTGCCGACGCCGCGCACCCAGGCGGCGCTCACGCCCTCCTCTTCGGCGAGCTTGGACAGGGAGGCGAGCAGCTCCTCGCCCTGGTCGAGGCGCACGAGCAGGCGCCGCTGGGACTGGCTCTCGAGGACCAACATGCGCCCTCGTTAGCACGCCCCGCTTCAGCCGGCCTTCTGCTTCTCTTCCTCCTGGCGGAGGCGCTCCTCCTTCGCCTCGACGGCCTCGACGAAGAGCTTGATGTACTCGCCGGCGCTGGTGAACGCGAAGAAGAGGCTGAGGTACAGGAGGTAGAGCCCGACCAGGTTGAAGTCGGCGCGGAAGCTCCCGAAGCCGATGAAGTGCAGGTCGTAGGGGTGATGCAGGATCAGCATCAAGAGCGCGACCATCTGGAGCGCCGTCTTGTCCTTGCCGCCCTGCCCGGCCGCGATGACCACGCCCTCGCTCATCGCGATCACCCGCAGCGAGGTGATCGACAGCTCCCGCGCGAGGAGCAGGATCACCGCCCAGGCCGGCGCGTGCCCGAGGTGCACGAGGAAGACGAGCACCGCCATCACGAGGAGCTTGTCCGCCAGCGGGTCGAGGAACTTCCCGAGCACGCTCACCAGCCCCTGGCGCCGCGCCAGCCAGCCGTCGAGGAAGTCGGTGATCGCCGTGACGCCGTAGACCATCGCGGCCCAGAAGCTCGCGCGCGGCGTGCCCTCCGCGATGAACAGCAGCACCACCGGGATGAGCGCGATGCGCAGGAACGTCAGCAGGTTCGGGACGTTGATCGCGTCCTGCCGGAGGCTCGTGCGGCGCGCCTTCTTGGGCTGGTCGGTCATGTGACGAGGAGGATCCCCTGCCCCCGGAACGCGAGCGGCACCGACGGCGGGTCGGCGTCGTCCAGCTGGGTCGGGAAGAGGCGGCCGGTCCAGCCGATCACCGCCGCGGGATCGACGCGCACCTCCTCGTCGGCGCGCACCTCGAGCCCCGAAGGACGCCGCGGCAGCTCGAGCACGACCGTGCCCTCCCCGTGAAAGCTCAACAGCACCACCTTCTCACCCGCGAGCGGGAGGCGCCCGCTCTCGTAGCCGACCCGGTCGTCGAACGCGCGCACCAGCGCTTCGCGGACGTAGAGGAGCGAGCCGCTGACCCGCAGCGCGTGGTAGCGCCCGACCTCGGGAGGACCGAAGACCGCGGCGAGCGGACCGTGCCACCGCAGGATGGGGTCGTCGTCGCCGCCGAGGAGCTCGTCCGGGCTGCGGCCCCGATAGCGGCGCTGCACCGGCTCGGTCTTCGCCTCTCCCCGGAGCGCTCGGAGGCCGCGGACGCGCGCGTGCACGCCGCCCTTCGCGTGCACGAGCAGCTCGCCCTCGGCGCCGACCGCGAGGGGGGTGTCCTCGGGAAGCTCCACGGCCCAGCTCTCGGCCACGGTGCCGAGGCGGGGCGGGCTCAGCGAGATCACCGGCCGTGACGGCCGGCGCGTGCGGGGCACGGGGTCGGCGCCGGTCTCGACCACCTTCCACTGCCCGCTCGGGCGGCGCGGCCGCTCGCTCTCGATCGACAGCGCGACCCCGCGCGAGATGCGCTCCTCCGCCTCGCCCGCCGCGTCCCGCATCGCGCTGACCTGCGCGTCGTCCTGGCTCTCGGGCTTCGCGCCCTCGGCGGGCTCGGGCTCGGGGGGCGGCGCGGGGACGGATCCCGCGCTGGACTGCTCCTCCATGCGCTTGGCCATCGAGAGCTGACCGCCGCGGAGGAACGCCTCGCGCGCCTCGTCGAGCTGGCCCAGGCGCCACCGGACGAGGCCGAGGTAGCCCCAGGCGCGCTCGTGATCCGGATCGAGCTCGAGCGCCTGCTCCAGGTAGTCGCGCGCCTCCTCCGGCTGCCCCGTCTTGAACAGCGAGAGACCCAGGTTGACACACAGCGTCAGGTCCTCGGGGAACTCGTCGAGCAGCGTGCGCCAGATCTGGATGGCGGTCGGATAGACCCCGAGTCGGAAGTAGACGCCCGCGAGCAGGTCCTGGCTCTGCGCGTCCTGCGGGCGGTGGGAGAGCGCCCGCTCGAGCTCCTCCTTCGCCTCCACGACGCGGTTCTGCATCAGCAGCTCGCTGCCCCGCGAGAGGTGGAACAGGAAGTCTTCGTTCGCCGGGGGATCGTCCTCCCGGATCAAACGCCTTCCGCGCCCCGTTCGAACACCATCCCGCATCGGTCGCGCGAGCGTAGAAGGCTCGGTCGCGCGAGTCAAAACGCGGTTGCCGCGCTCGTGCACGGCTGACACGCTCCGGGCGCTTTGCGCCGCGTGCTCCTCATCGTCGCCCTCCTCGCCGGGGCCCCCGCCGCGGCCGCGTTTCCCGCCGCCTCCGCGCACGCCCAGGAGGACGCAGACGCGGGCACGGTGCGCGTCCGGACCCGCGTGGTGCGCCCCCCCGAGGGCTCCATGCGCCGGGGCAACCTGCCCGTGCCCAGCTGGCTGGTGTACGCGCTGGGCGGCCTGATCGTGGTCGGCGCCGGCGGCGTCCTCGCGTGGCGCGTCGCGCGCAAGAAGCGATCGTGAGCGAGCCGCCGCAGCCCCCCGCTCCGAAACACGTGGAGCACGAGACCGACGTCTCGGCGGCCCAGGAGGCGACCCGCGGCCTAGTCCGGAAGGTGCTCATCGGCACCCTCCTCGGCGCCCTCGTCTTCGCGGGGCTGAGCCTCTACGCGGACCTCGCCGCGCTCCGCGAGAACCTCTCGGCGTTCCGCTGGGAGGCGTTCGCCATCGCGCTCGGCCTGGCGAGCGGCAACTACGTGCTGCGCTACCTGCGCTGGCAATACTACCTGCGCCGCATCGGGGTCGAGGTCCCGCACGGAGAGAGCGCGCTCGTCTTCCTGAGCGGCTTCGTGATGAGCGTCACGCCGGGCAAGCTGGGCGAGGTCTTCAAGTCGCTGCTGCTCTACGAGTCGCGCGGCGTGTCGATCGCGAAGACCGCCCCCGTGGTCTTCGCGGAGCGGCTCACGGATCTGATCGCGCTCGTCTTGCTGACCGCGGCGGGGAGCCTCTCGTTCGCGCAGGGCGTGCCCGTCGCGGCGGGCGGCGCGGCGCTCGTCGGCTTCGTGCTCCTCGCGTCCGCGTGGCGCCCGCTCGGCGAGCGGCTCCTGTCTCTGACGGAGAAGCTGCCGCTGATCCATCGCCTGACGCCGCGGCTGCGCGTGGCCTACGAGAGCCTGCACGCGATGACCCGCCCCGCGCCGCTGCTGTTCGCGACGACCCTCGCGACGGTCAGCTGGGGCCTCGAGTGCGTGGCGCTCAAGATCTTGCTCGACGCCCTGCCCGGCGGCGGGCTCGGCTGGGACGCGAGCTTCTTCGCCTACAGCGCGAGCACCATCGCGGGCGCGGTGGCGATGATGCCGGGCGGGCTCGGGGTGACCGAGGCGGGCATGACCGGTCTGATCGAGGCGCTGTCCGGAGGCGCGGTGGAGGCCGCCGCCGCGACCGCGGCCACGATGCTCACGCGCCTCGCCACGCTCTGGTGGGCGGTCGTCGTCGGCGCCTTCGCGCTCGTGGCCTTCCGGGCGCTCTTCCGGCCGCGCTCAGCGCGCTAGCAGGGTCCGGCGAAGATGCGCGCGATGCATCGCCGAGCGCGACGGCGTGTCCAGCGCGCCGGGCCGACGACGAAATGCTGAAGCATTTCGGAGGAGCGACTGGCGCGCTGGGCGCGCTGTCCCGCCGGCGAGGCGC